>JAUZSJ010000028.1 GCA_030949555.1 Persephonella sp.
GTGAGGTAGAAAAATTATTTAACCAGGACTACACATTTAAAAGCCTAAACGAATTTTTAAAGAACTACGATAAACTATTTTTTGAAGTTGTAGACAAAATCTTTAGAGGTGGTAGTTTATCCTTTAAAACACTGCTTCAGGTTTTCATGAAGAAAATAAGAGATGAATTTGTAAATAACAAAAACTTTAAACAATCAACCTTAGATGCAATAATGGACATTTACTTTTTACAAAAATTAAATTTATTAAAATTAGAGGAAGCAAAAATGGAGAACTCAAAATTTGACAAAATTTATGAAAAAGTTGGGAGCTCTTTAAACAGTCCAGCAAAAAGGGGCATATTTCTACTTGGAGCATTAACACAGATGCTTTTAAACATTCAGGGACAGGAAAGGGGTAGCACACCATTTTATAAAAATCTAAAAGGGCTAAAAATGAATGAAGAGGACATAAAAGGCTTACTTCAAAAGTTAATAAAACAAAGCTGATGGAATATGACAGATACGGTTCAGGTAAAAAAGAGTTAGCGTCAGAAATATCTAAAAATTTGCTATCAGAAGAAAAGTTTAAAATGTCTATAGATGAAATAAACTTTTTACTTTGCTTCAGGTTATGACCCTTTATATAACGAAGTTGCTAAGGTGATATATGAAGATGAAAAGAAAATATCTTGATTATGTAGAAGATATGTTGTCTGAAGTTAATTATTTAATAAAAAGAGCTCAATCTTTAACATTTGAAGATTTTATGCTAAGTGAAGATTTAAATAGAGCATTTATTAGAAGTTTAGAAATTATCGGTGAAGCTTCTCTAAGAGAATACCTGATGAAATAAGAAAATTATCTCCCGAAATCCCATGGAAAAGAGATTGCAGGAATGAGGGACAAATTAATTCATGATTATTTTGGTGTTGACTATGAAATTGTTTGGGAGACAATAAAAACAGATTTACCTAAATTAAAAGAAGAATTGGAACAGTTAAAAGATATTTTAGAGGAAATTGAAAATGAATAATAAAGAGTTAGAAAATATAAAAAAGACTTTAAGGAGCAAGAAAGAATTTTTAAAACAAAATTATAAAGTAAAAGATATAAAAATTTTTGGTTCTTATATACGAGGGGAACAGACAGAAAAAAGTGATATAGATATACTTGTTGAGTTTGAAAAACCAATCTCACTTATAAAGTTTATAGAACTTGAAAACTATCTGTCATCAATTTTAGGTAAAAAGGTAGATTTAGTTTCTAAAAAAGCTCTTAAGAAAAATATAAAAAAAAGAGTATTAACTGAAGCTATAGACTTATAATAAAGGAGGGACTATAAAATGATTAAAAGCAGAAGAGAAATAATTTTCATTTACGACGTGAGCTTTGCTAATCAAATGGAGACCCAAATGATGAAAACAAGCCAAGAATTGACGAAGAAACAGGTAAAAATATAGTTACAGATGTCAGACTAAAAAGAACTGTTAGAGATTATTTAAAGGATTACGAAGAACAAAGAGATATTTGTTAGAGAGATTATTTATGATTCTCAAAGGACATATTCAAGATGCTAAAATAAGGGCAAGAGATTTTATAAAGATATGAGTTTCTGGATGGCTGAAAAGAAATGAAATTGCAAGCTTTAAGAAAGGAGAAAAATTAGATGGGAGTATATAGAACCTTTGCAAAGCTGTTAGTAGTATAATTTAGTTAAATATTCAATAGATGTTAGACTTATTTGGAGCAACAGTCCCATTAGAATTTAACAACATGAAATTAAAGAAAAAATTTCAAAACCCGTAAAAACATCGGTAACACCCTTGGACCAGTCCAGTTCAATATGGGACAGTCTCTCCATAGAGTAAAGTTAGAATACATAAAAGGAACAGGAGCATTTGCATCATCAGAGGGTAAAGAGCAGAAAACATTTAGAGAAGAATGGATGCTTCCATACTCATTAATAGTTTTTCACGGACTTGTTAACGAAAACTCAGCAAAAGAAACAAATCTAACAGAAGAAGATTTAAAACTGCTTAGAAAAGGTTTATGGGAAGGAACTAAAAACCTTATAACTCGTTCTAAAAATGGACAGATGCCAAGACTACTAATAGAAGTTATTTATAAAGAAGGTCTAAACTCTCACATAGGTGACCTGCACAGATATATAAAGCTAAAAACAGATAAAACAGATGAAGAACTAAGAAGCCCTGAGGATTATATTTTAGATATAGACAATCTACTGGAAGTTTTAGAAGAAGAATCAGACAAAATAGAAAAGGTGTTATTTAAAAAAGATAGAAATTTAAAACTAAGCAAAGAGTTAAAATCAGATAAGGTAGCCTTTGAAGAGAATTGAATTTTAAATCTGGAGGAAAAAATGAAAACTTTAGCAGATAAAAAGCAGAAAAAAACGAGAAAAAGAGTTCCTAAAGAGCTTATATACGAGATGAGATACGGCTCACCTATTTACTACAGAGATTATGACAAAGTCCTGTCTGGTGAGAAAACATTGGAGGAAGTTATGGTAAGCAGTAAATTACAGGCTCTATTAATTTGGATAATATTAAAATATTTTGCCAAAAAACTTGACCATAAAAAATATGAAGTTCTAACAAACGAAGCAGGTTTCCAGTGGGCACCCAGAACTTGGAGAAATTTGGATATTGCAATATTTGATAAACAAAAACTTTTAAAAGAAGGGATAAATAACAAATATGTAAAAACTCCACCGGAAATTGTTATAGAAATAGATACAAAAGCAGACTTAAGGAAATATGGTGAGTTTATGAACTACTCAAGGGAAAAGCACAGGATTTATTAAACGCAGGAGTAAAAAAGTTATCTGGTATACAACATTTGATAAAAGCTTATGGTTGCAGAAAAAGGAAAAAGATGGTTTATAACAGATTGGAACGATACCATAGAAGTAATAAACAATGTTCAATTAAATTTAGAAAATCTTTTAGAAGAAGAGGTATAAAGGTTTAAACTAAAATGGAAAATTTAGAGAGCATAAAAAATAAACTTAAAAATAAGATTCCTTACATAAAAGAAAAATTTGGAGTGAAAAAACTGTATATATTCGGCTCTTATGTTAGAGAGCAGCAAACACCCAGAAAGCGATATAGATGTACTGTAGAATTTGAAAAAGGGAAAAAACTTTTGATAACTATATGGACTTAAAATTTTATTTGGAAGAACTACTGGGAAAAAAGTAGACCTAATTATAAAAGAAGCAGTTAAGCCAAAATTAAGGAAATATATATAGTGAGGCTGTAGATGTCTAAAAGGGATTATCGCCTATTTTAGAGAAGATATAATATATGCAATTTTAAAAAGTTTTGAAAATATTGGTAGGGAATATAAAAAATGAAAAATAATATAAAAATTCTTTCCTTTGACATCTGGGGAGAGTTTGGACATTTTAAAAAGTTTTACACAACATCTTCACCTTTGACCTTTTCTGTGCCACCGCCGACAGCAGTTTTTGGAATGCTTGGAGCAGTTTTAGGATTTGGAAAAGATGAGTATCTAAACTATATAAATGCAGATACAACAAAAATAGGTATCCAGATATTAAAACCAATTAAAAAAATCAGAATGAGTATAAATCTGATTGACACAAAAAATTCAGGAAGTTTTCATTTAATAAAAACAGAACCCAGATAAAAACAGAGTTTCTCAAAAATCCGGCTTACAGAATTTATGTCTATCCATAAAGATGATAGTTTATTTAATAAGCTAACTGATTACCTGAAAAATGGAAAAACTTATTATACAATCACCTTGGGGCTTGCTAATCTGATAGCAAACTTCAGGTTTAATGGAATATATGAAGCAAAACCTTTAGATGAAGCTAACGAAATAATAACTGTAGTTCCAGAAAAGAATGTGGGAAGTATAGAAATAACAGAAGGTAAGAAATACTTTAAAGAAAAACTACCAGTTAATAGAAACCTGACGAGAGGTTTCAAAGTACGAAGATGTAGTTATGGAGGTGCAGGGAAAAACATTAAACGGAAAATTTCAAAACAGCTATAAAGTAAATAACATCAATATAGTCTTTTTCTAATATATTTTTGCTTCAATCAGTATTCAAGAAAAGGTTCTGTATATAATATCTATCTTCTGATTTATCTATCTTCGGAATGCTCAAGTCATAGATTTGTGGATTAGAAGCTTGCAGAAGAAAAGCAATAAAAAAATAGAGTCAGGAAAGAGAAAGTTTCAAAACAAAGAAGTCTGAAGAAAGCAGGTTTAGATGGAAATGTGGACATATGTGAAGGCAGTATTTAATAAGGAGCTTTAAATTTTGAGATAGGAAAAGAGATGATGGGATACCTTTTGGAATTTTCTCCAGTAGCGAAAGAGATACAAACAGATAGTTATAAAATTTATGAAAATTTAGAAAACAGGAAGATTAAGGAATACGGATATACAAAATCTATTAGAGCTTTAGCTTTGGTTTTTGTTAAATGGAATTTACTATCTACTTGTTAACTAAATACCCTAATATTCCAGTTTCCTAAACTGCCTGACTCTGGTATAATATCTGTTTTGTATTTCTATTTATGAAAACTTAGGAGGTTGAAATATGGCAGCACCTAAAAGGAAAAAATCAAAAGCAAAAACAGCCATGAGAAAAGCCCAGTGGCTGAAAAAAATAAACATTCCGGGCATGTCTATCTGTCCAGAATGTGGACAGCCAAAAGCCCCTCACAGGGTATGTTCACACTGTGGTTACTACAAAGACAAAGAGGTAGTAGAGGTAGTCTAATTGTATATAGCACTTGATGCGATGGGAGGTGATAATGCTCCCCATAGCAATGTAAAAGGGGCGGTTCTTTTTGCTAAAGAGTCAGGAATAGGCGTTTACCTTGTAGGAAACAAGGAAATATTAGAAAAGGAGCTGGAAAGAGTAGGAGGAAAAGGTCTTCCTGTAGAAATAGTTCATGCAGAGGAAGTTATAGAGATGGACGAGCCTCCTTCTATTGCTGTCAGAAGGAAAAGAAAATCTTCCATGTATATTGCTGGTAAATTGGTAAGAGAAGGCAAAGCTCAGGCTTTTGTTTCTGCAGGAAATACGGGAGCTGCAATGGCAATATCCAAGTTTGTTGTCGGAGCTGCAGAAGGGATAGAAAGACCAGGTATTGCTGTTGCATTTCCGACAAAAAAAGGCAAACCAACTGTTCTGATAGATGTGGGAGCAAATGTTGACAGCCGTCCAAAACATCTCGTATATTTTGCTGTTATGGGACATACCTACGTAAAAGAGATACTGAAAAGCTCAGATAATCCAAAGGTTGGAATTCTCAGTATTGGAGAGGAAGAGGGAAAAGGTAATGACCTTGTTAAAGACACATATCCACTTCTTAAAATGACAGGACTGAACTTTGTTGGAAATGCAGAAGGAAGAGATATCTTTACAGGAGATTTTGATGTTATTGTTTGTGATGGATTTGTTGGTAATGTTGTTTTGAAAACCAGTGAAAGCTTAGGCTCTATCATTGTTGAGATGATAAAACAGGAAGTGAAAAAGTGTGATATCAAAGATTGGTGCAGCTTTGATGCTCCCTGCCCTCAGAAGATTTAAGAAAAAGGCTGATTATGCTGAGTACGGAGGAGCTCCCCTTCTTGGGAACGACTGGAACCTGTATTATCACCCACGGAGTGCTGATGAAAAGGCTATAAAAATGCATTAAAGGTAGCTTCCCAGTTTGAAGAGACACATTTTAACGATAAACTGAAGGAGAATCTTGATAATCTATTACCAAAAGAGTTAAGGGACTGAAAAGATGCTGAAAGCTGAAATCTCAGGAGTGGGTATGTATGTTCCTCCACGAATTATAACGAACCACGATTTAGAGAAAATTTTAGATACCTCTGATGAATGGATAACAACGAGAACTGGTATAAAAGAAAGGAGAATAGCAGAAGAATGGGAAAAGGCAAGTGATTTAGCATTAAAAGCATCACAGGAAGCGTTAAAAAATGCAGGGAAAACATCAAAGGAAATAGATGCTGTTATTGTTGCTACATCAACGCCGGATATGACCTTCCCGTCAACTGCATGTTTTTTAGCTGACAAACTTGGATGTTCAAAGCCTATGGCTTTTGATATATCTGCAGCGTGCAGCGGATTCATATACGGACTTACTATAGGAAACTCTTTTATAACTTCAGGGCAGTTTGAGAATGTTCTTGTTGTTGGTACTGAAGTATTTTCCCAGATAATAGACTGGGGAGACAGGTCAACAGCTGTTATATTTGGAGATGGTGCTGGAGCTGTTGTTCTGTCAAAAACTACAGAGGATAGGGGTATCCTTTCTACAGTTATGAAGTCAGACGGTTCTCACTGGGGCTCTCTATACTGCCCTGTAGGTGAAAAACTTAGAATGAGAGGCAGGGAAACGTTTAAATTGGCTATAAAATCTATGGAGACAGCAAGTCTGAAGGCATTAAATCAGGCTGGTATATCACTTAAGGAGATTAAACTTGTTATTCCCCATCAGGCAAATATCAGAATTATAAATGCCCTTGCAGAGAGATTAGGACTGCCTGAGGATAGAGTTTTCAGTAATATTCACAAATACGGAAATACCAGTGCTGCTTCTATTCCTATAGCCATGTATGAGGCATTAAGAGAAGGAAAATTTAAAGAGGGAGACAGAATTTTACTTACAGCATTTGGAGGAGGCCTTACATGGGGGGCTGTTGTTATAAAATTCTAAATAGATGACTGTCTTCCAAAATCTTCTGGTTTTATAGATTCAAGCCAGTCTTTCAGGTCGTCTTCAGAGCTTTCTGTATCAGATGTATTCAACTGGGACTTTTCCAGCACCTCTTCTGATACAAATATAGGGGCTCCACTTCTCAGAGCAACATTTATGGCGTCGCTTGGTCTTGAGTCTATCTTTACCTGTGAAGTAGATGTTCTGATTGTTATTTCTGCGTAGTATGTGTTATCTTTCAGGTCATGTATGTGTATGTACTCAACAAAACCATTTAAAGAATCAATAATACTGCTGATAAGGTCGTGGGTCATAGGTCTTGGGCGTGTTATACCTTCAAGTTGCATGGCAATGGCATTAGCCTCAAAAACACCTATCCATATGGGAAGGACATGGTCTGTTTCTTTGCCTTTCAGAACCACTATCGGCATGTTTGTCATCGGGTCTAATGTGATACCCTGCACATTCATCTCTATCATAATTAGCCTCCTCTTTATACTAACTTTTCTGCTAACTCTCCCTCTAATGAAAATCTGTTAGCTTTGCTTATTCTAACGTTAACTATCTCTCCTAACAAATTATGCTCTCCCTCAATATGAACAAGTTTATTTGTTCTTGTTCTTCCTATCAGTCTTCCGTCTTTCTCTTCTTCAATCAGAACTTCTACGACTGTGTTTTCATATTCCCTGTTTTTCTTAAATGTAATTTCTTTCTGCATATTTATCAAGTCTGAAAGCCATCTGCTTACAGTTTCTTCCTTTTCTGTGGCTGGCATCTGTGCTGCTGGAGTTCCCGGTCTTGGGGAGTATTTGAATGCAAATACCTGGTCGTATTCTACTTCTTTTAATACTTTTATAGTTTCCAGGTAATCCTGATAAGTTTCTCCTGGAAATCCAACGATAATGTCTGTGGACAGGGCAATATCAGGTATGTATTTCTTCAGAAGCTCTATCTTTTTCAGGTACTCTTTCTGGGTGTATCCTCTGTCCATTGCTTTTAGAATTCTGTCTGAACCTGCCTGAACAGGCAGATGGAGGTATTCACACACCTGGGGAATCTCTGCCATTGCTTTTATTGTTTCTTCGTCTAAATCCCTTGGATGTCCTGTTGTAAATCTT
Organism: Persephonella sp.; assembly: GCA_030949555.1. Taxonomy (GTDB): domain Bacteria; phylum Aquificota; class Aquificia; order Aquificales; family Hydrogenothermaceae; genus Persephonella_A. The sequence continues at coordinate 7,834 of JAUZSJ010000028.1, forward strand.
ATTCTTTCAACCCCTTCTACATCTGCAACAGCGTACAGAAGTTCATAAAACTTTACATCCCCTAAATCTTTTCCGTATGCTGTAACGTTCTGACCTATCAGATGTATCTCCTTTACACCATCTTCAACGAGCCACTGGACTTCCTGAAGTATTTCTCCAATTCTTCTGCTTCTCTCTCTTCCCCTTGTGTATGGAACGATGCAGTAAGTACATCTTTTATCACAGCCTCTGATAATGGTTACATAAGCAGTATATCTGTTGTCCCTTACAGTTGGATATCTGTCTAACTCTGTTTCATTCTCGTCTATATCTTCTATTATCTCCACAGCCTTGTTCCCTGACTGGGCTTCCTTCAGAAGCTGTGGAAGGTGATGGATGTTTGTTGTCCCAAAAACCATATCAATAAATGGAGCCTTCTGGAGTATCTCATAACCTGCCCTCTGGGCAAGGCATCCGCATACCCCTATAATCGCATCAGGGTTTTTATTTTTTACCTTTTTAAACTCCCCTAATGCAGACAGAACTTTCTGGTCTGGTTTTTCTCTGACTGAGCATGTGTTTACCAGTATGATGTCTGCTTCCTCCCAGCTTCTCGCAGGTTCATAACCTAAACTCTTCAGCATTCCTGCCATTTTCTGGGAGTCATTAACATTCATCTGACATCCAAACGTTCTTATGTAATACTTTTTCAATCCCTTCACCTCTAACGGTTTTTCATAACATTATTTTTCAGTTTTGCTTAATTTCAATAAGTTTCAGTATTTGCCAGAACACCCTCTCGTATATATAAGGCACATTTTTTAAAAATGTATCAACATCAAATATCTTTTCAATCTCTGATGGAGTCAGTCTGCCTGTTACTTCAGGGTCCTGAAGAAGAGCATCTTTGAACATAAGCCCTTCTGTGTCCCATGCCTTCATGGCATTTCTCTGAACAATCTCGTAAGCCTCATCTCTGGACAGCCCTTTTTCCACAAGGGCAACCAAGACCTTAGAGGAGAAATACAGCCCTTTAGATAAATCCATATTTCTCCTCATATGCTCTGGGTAAACAACAAGGCCTTCCAACACCTTTTTTGTCAGGTGTAGTATGTAATCCAGTGCAATAGCAGAGTCAGGCATAACAACCCTTTCAACAGATGAATGAGATATGTCCCTCTCGTGCCATAGAGCTATGTCTTCCATAGCAGGTATTGCGTTTGCCCTTATTACTCTCGCCAGTCCTGTTATCCTTTCGCATGTTATAGGGTTCTTCTTGTGAGGCATTGCTGAAGAACCTCTCTGACCCTTTTTAAAGGGTTCCTGAGCTTCTAAAACTTCTGTTCTCTGGAGATGTCTTATCTCAACGGCTATCTTTTCTAAAGAGGAAGCTGTGATGGCCATTGCTGTCATAAACTCTGCATGTCTGTCCCTCTGGACAACCTGATTGGAAACAGGCTCTGGTTTTAAACCGAGCTCCTCAAGGGCGTATTTTTCTACTTCTGGAGGGATGTTAGAGTAAGTTCCTACTGCCCCTGATATAGCTCCAACAGAGATAACTTCCCTTGCCCTGAGAAGTCTTTCCCTGTTCCTTTTCATCTCTTCATACCAGAGGAGCAAACTTCAGGCCAAACACCATAGGCTCAGCGTGAACACCGTGGGTTCTGCCCATCATAACTGTTTTTTTGTATCTGAATGCATTTTCCATCAGAACAGGAAGGAGGGCATCAATATCCTGCACTAAAATGTCTATAGCCTCCCTCATCAACAGTCCAAGTGCTGTATCTATAACATCAGAGGACGTTACCCCGAGATGTATGTATCTGCCGTTTTCTCCGACCTGCTCTGCTATTGCTGTAACAAAGGCAAGGACATCGTGGTTGTATATCCTGTCAAGCTGGTGTATTCTCTCAACAACAGACTCATCCATGTATGTTTTTTTCTCTATCTCCCTCATAGCCTCATCAGGTATCTTTCCCAATCTGTTCCATGCTCTGCATATGGCTATTTCTACATCTAACCATTTCTGGAATTTGTTAACCTCACTCCACACACTTCCCATTCTCTCAAGGGTGTATCTCTTTATCATTTACCGCTCCTTACTTTTTTGAAAATATTATATCAATTAATACTGCTATAATATCTGTTATGAAAAGTTCACAGATTGGAAAGTTAGCTGAAGAGAAGGCTGCTGAATTTTTAAAAAACAGAGGCTATCAGATTGTGGAGAGAAACTTCAGAACAAAGTCTGGTGAGATAGACATTGTGGCCTGTAAAGATAAAACTCTGGTGTTCGTTGAAGTGAGGTTCAGAAGCAGTAAAGATTTTGGCCTTCCAGAAGAGACATTAAACAGAAAAAAAATCCAGAAAATAGTAAACACTGCCTATAGATTCATATCAATGAAAAAGTCCTGAGTTTTCTGGATATAAGGTTTGATGTTATAGCTGTTGATACCGAAGGTGTGAGACACATAGAAAATGCTTTTGAGGCAGAAATTTGAAAATAAAAAAGAGTTTTTTATATTTGTAGGCTATGGACGTAAAGGAATATCTTAAACAGCAGGCAGGGTTTATAAACAGTCAGATTAAAAGGTTAATCCCCTCTGGTGTTCCAGAAAAACTGTTTAAAGCTATGGAATACTCTCTTCTTGCAGGAGGTAAGAGGCTCAGACCTGTCCTTATATTAGAGTCTGCAAAGGCAGTAGGAAAAGAAGATATGGATGATATTATAGATATAGCAGTTGCTTCAGAATTTGTTCATACATACTCCCTTGTTCATGATGACCTTCCTGCTATGGATGATGACGATCTGAGGAGAGGAAAACCTACCTGTCACAGAGTGTTTGGTGAGGCCATAGCAATCCTTGCAGGTGATGGACTCCAGTCCTACGCTTTTGAGCTGATTTCTAAAAATCAGACAGTATCACCGGAAAAACTTATCAGGGTGATAAATATTCTTGCACATGGGACAGGAATCTACGGAATGGTAGGTGGACAGGCTGCAGACATTCTCCATGAGAAAGAAAGCAGCTTTAATGACATACAGTTTATCCATACTCACAAAACGGCGAAGTTTATACAGTCCTGCTGTCAGATAGGTGCTGTTCTTGCAGATGCGTCAGAAGAAGAGGAAGAAGCCCTTAAAAGATACGGACTGTTTATCGGAATGGCATTTCAGATTCAGGACGACATATTAGATGAGATTGGAGATGAGAAAAAGTTAGGTAAAAAGACAAAAAAAGACAGGGAAAAGAATAAACTGACATACCCTTCCGTTTACGGTTTAGAGCAGTCTATAAAAATGGCTGAGGAATATGTTGAAAAAGCCACTGAAGAGATTAAAATATTAAAAAATCCTGAAATTCTTCAGGAAATAGCCCAGTATATTATAAATAGAGAGGTATAGATGGAGCTGAGATACGGAGAAAAGGAGATAAAGGAAGCCCGGTTAGAAAAGTGGCCTAATCCCAATCCAGAAAAAGATTACACCATAAACATAACATTTCCTGAGTTTACCTGTCTGTGTCCCCGCTCAGGATATCCAGACTTCGCTACTATAAAAATAACCTACATTCCAGACCAGTATATAGTGGAGCTGAAGTCTTTGAAGCTGTATCTGAACAGATACAGAAATCAGTATATATCTCACGAAGAGGCAACAAACAGAATTTATGATGACCTTTACAGCCTGCTGAAACCACGATTTTTAGAGGTTATTGGAGACTGGAACCCGAGGGGAAATGTAAAAACTGTTATAAAAGTTTCCTCTGAATCTCAAAAGTAGGAAAAAATCCTCTCTACTGACTTTAACATCACCCATACTGCAAAAAGAGGCAGGAGAACAGTCTGGAAAATGAAGGCAGTGAGCATAACTATTATTCCATCTATAAGTCTGGAGGAGTAGCTTTTCAGCAGGCTAACCTTTTCTTCTACATTAAATCCTTTTATCTTCCCAATGAAACTACTGGAATTGTTGTTATCTGTTTTCAGTATTTCCACTATCTCTGATATGTCTGACTGAGCTTTTTCCACACTTTCTTTAAAAAAAGCAGTGTAGGTATAGTCTGTCAAAAATGCTGAAACAGGAACCATAACTCTCAATAAAACTGCAACAGCAACTATTTTTATCCCTAAGTTAAACAGCCACTGCTTTTTAAAGATAAAAAACAGAGACAGCAGGAATAAAAACACCCCTATTAGTTTAAAAAACAGATTTGTTCCGGCTAAAAATACAGCCTTCTGAATGCCGACAGAAGCGATACTTATAAGAAGAATTGATGAAAACCGTTCAATCAGGTCATCTATAGGGTCAACAACCTCTCCTACTGCAATGGTTGCACCTACACCTCCCGGTGCAATCTCCATCTCACTGTCTTTTATTACAGAGACAGCTGCATTCAGTCCCCTTACTGTTGCATATGTGATTGTCAGCTTTTTCAAAGTATCATTAAGGTATTCAGAAGACTTACTATCTATGTAAGGAAGCTGGAAAGATGGGATAAAAAATGAAAATACAGACAAAATCAACAGGACTGCAGCTACAGTCCTTTTTCTGTTCATCTTATCCTCCGCCTACAAATGTTACTATCTCAACCCTGTCTCCCTCTTTCAGTCTGTATGAACTATATTCACTTTTAGGAATTACCTCCATACCTACAGCAACTGCATAGTTTGGAGCTTTTATTCTTAGCTCTTCTATAAGTTCCTGAACTGTTATGCCTTCTTTTACTTCCTTTTCTTCACCGTTGAGGATAATCTTCATTTTACTCCTCACATTCCTATTATGTTGTATCCTGCATCTACATATAAAATCTCCCCTGTTATTCCAGATGCAAGGGGACTACACAGAAAAACTGCAGCATTACCAACTTCATCAATGGTTACAGTTCTCTTGAGAGGAGACCTCTCTGCTGATATTTTCTGTATCTCACTGAACTGTGATATTCCTGATGCTGCAAGGGTTTTAATAGGTCCTGCTGATATGGCATTAACCCTTATGTTTTTTATCTCCCCTAAATCTCTTGCTAAATATTTTACAGAAGCTTCTAAAGCAGCCTTTGCCACACCCATAACGTTATAGTTGTAAACAACCTTTTCTGCTCCATAGTAGGATAGGGTCAGCAGATTTCCTCCTTTGTTGAACATGTTCATAAACTCCCTTGCTATCGCTGTAAAAGAGTAAACGCTTATATTCATAGCCTCTAAAAATGACTCTCTATCAACTTTGTAGTAGTAATCTTTTAGATACTCTTTATTTGCGTAAGCTATTGAGTGGACAATGATGTCCACTGTTCCCCACTTTTCTCTCTTACAGTTTTTGCAAGGGCTTTAATATCTTCGTCTGAAGAGACATCACACTTTGTTATTATCTGTGCTTCCATCTCTTCTGCTATTGGTCTGACCCTTTTTTTCTATTTTTTCATTCAGATAGTTAAAACCTAAAGTTGCCCCTTCCCTGTAAAATGCCTTTGCTATTCCGTAAGCTATGCTTTTGTTGTTTGCTACTCCAAGGATTAATGCTTTTTTCCCTTCTAACAGTCCCATTTATCCCTCCCTAATCATTCATTGTTGCTTTTTCGTTTTCGTTGTATATGGCCTCCCATCCTGCAGGTGTTTTGAACACTCTTATACACTTGATTTTTCTGTTTTCGTCTAACTCAAACCAGTGTCTTGCTCCAGCTGGAACCACAATCAGGTCTCCTGACCTACATGTATCTCAACAATTTTCCCTTCTATCTTTACAGGAAATATACCACTGCCGTCAACAATAAATCTGACCTCATCGTCTGTGTGATGGTGTTCTCTTTTAAACTTTGCCATCAGCTGTTCAAGGTTCGGTGTATTTTCTGAAAGAACAACAATGTCTTCTGTTATGTATCCTTTCTCTTTTTTCAGTTTTTCAAGCTCTTCCCTGTAGGCATCTATTATCTCCTGCTGCTCTTCTTCTGTCAGGTTGTAATCCTTTCTCAGCTTTTCAGGAAGCCTGTCAATGCCCCAGTTATCATAGGTTATACCATATCTGCTGAGGAACTCCTTTACAGCTTCAACACCTTCTATTGTCTCCCCTGTATCTCTAAAAACAATTTTTGGCATCTCACTCCTCCTGAAAGATATTTTTTGTTCCTTTAAAAATAATCATCTCTTTCATATACTCAAACATAAACTCAAACGCTTCTATGTGTCTTTTGGCTTCAAACTCATTTCTTCCCCATACGTATATTCCGTGATTTTTTATCAAAAGTCCCGGCACAGAAATATTTATTGCCTTTCCTGCTTCTTCAGCAAGTTTATCTAAATCAAAGAAGTTCTCTACAATAGGAACTTTTATGTATGCGTTTTCTTCCCATATGTCAAGGGCTTTTATCATCTCCATATCTTTCAGGGGAACAGATCCTTCTTCAGAGAAAACAGAAGAGACAAAGTTATTATTTACTGTGTGAATGTGTATAATGCAGCCTGCATCAGTTTTCTGGTAAATCTGTGAATGGATTTTTGTCTCTGCAGAAGGTTTAAGCCTTGTTTTTTCAATAGGTTTTGCATCTTTATCAACAAATATGACGTCTTCGTGGGTTACAGTCCCTTTATCTTTGCCACTGCTTGTTATGGCAAAATAAAGGGGGTCGTGGTGGAGTTTGTAAGACAGGTTTCCACTTGTTGCAGGAAACCACCCTCTGTTGTAAAGCTTTACCTTTATATCATTTAATATGTTAACAGCTTTCTGTTTTTCTTCCTGATACAGCCTGTAGGGCATCTATGACCTCTGAGTTTGATTTTGACAAATAATTTTATCAATTTGAGAAAGTTTAATCAAAAAGTGTTAAAATCTAAATTTTCATAACATTTCAGGAGATAAAGATGGAAGAAAAGGAGCTTTATGGAACCCTTACAATGTATGGAGACCTAAATGGAGATGTTGTAGATGAGCTCAGACTTGCAATTCACGATGCAGAGGGTAATCTTGTGTTTGCCACATACTGGGAGACATCTGTTATGGAAAAGGAAGAAATAATAAAATCTATAAATGTTCTGTGCAGCCAGTATGGAATAAGAGAGCTCCACACAATTGAAGAAATACTGCCTCCTGAGTTTGAAACGGTAGATGGACAGAAGATGAGGGTGTTCAGGACAAAGATTTTTTCCGGCAGTAAACAAACAGAAGCTTAAAGTTTAAGTAGGCTTTTCCTGTGTGGTTTTTGAAGCTCTGGACTATTCTTCTCTTTTCTCCTATAGACTGATTTTGTGTGTTTATTGCCACCCCTGTTCTGTGGAGGTGTGCTAAAAGGGAGTAGCCGTCAGGAAATTCCATCTGTATGTTCCTGGCAAAAAAATCTTCAATTATAAATTCTTCCTCTTTTAATCTTTTTAAAACATCAAAGGTACACATAAAATCAAACTTTTTGCTCCCCAACAGCTGCTCAACAAACTCCATACTTCCATCCACAGGTATATTAAACACAAATACTCCCCTTCTGTGAGAACCCTTTTTACTTCAGATACTGTTTTTTTCAGGTCTGCCCAGTGTATTGAAAAGTTTGAAAGGACAAAATCAAAGCTTTTTTCCTTAAATGGGAGCTCTTCCATGTTTCCTATCACTGCTTTTCTGTTGTATTTTCTGTAAAACCTTACCATTTCTTCGGATATGTCTATTCCCACCATATTTCTGTATTCTGACAGTCTGAGCAAGAAACCTGTCCCGCATCCTATGTCCAGACCTGCTCCCTCAAGCTCACCAGCAAAATCCAGCAGTATACGAGCAGCCTTTTTCTGCAAAACCGCTTCTCTGTCGTAGCTTTCACAGAATCTTGAAAATGAAAACTTTATAAGGGTTTTCAATTTCTCTCCTTTAACTGTTGTGGAAACAGTATTATACCAGCCGTCTGATAAGACCACTATCTTTTAAAAATGGGGCATGGTTATCATCAGTCAGTATCAGATGAGCATTTTTAAACTGCCCTGAAGAAAAGACAGACGCCTGATAGTTTATTACTCTGTCTTTTTTTCCGTGTATCAGATAAACAGGAATATCTACCTGAGACAATCTGTCTGTCAGGTCAAGATTTACAAACTCCCTCAGGAGTTTTATACTACCTTCCTTTTGAGGAAGGGGAATGTGTGAAAAATCTTTTCCTGAGGCTAACTTCCTGAAGTTTAAAACAGTACCTTTAAAGTCTGTTTTCAGGGCAAGGAAGAATGCTTTAACAAAAACAGGATTGTGTCCCAACCTGCTGTCCATAAATTTTGGGGAAAATCCTATAAGGATTAACTTTTTTAGTTTTTCAGGTTTTTTCAGAGCTGTCAGGACGCTGATGGTAGCTCCCAACGACCATCCAACTAAAGACACTTCTTCTTCTGACTGGTCTATCATCTGTAAAATATCACTGCTGAAGCTTTCTAAAATCTCGTTGTCTGTGTAGTCTATATTTTTTCTGTGGAACGGCAGGTCTAAAAATGTGCTGTTTTCACTGCTATACAGCCTTTCCCATATCTGGGAAGAAAAGCCCCATCCGTGCAGGAATATATTTTTAATCGTTAAACACCTCAAAAATCTTTTTTATCTCATTTTGCCAGAATTTTTCTTTCTGTTCATCTGTAGTCAGTTCTATGCCGTAAAGTTTTGAAGCAAATCTGAAAAAACCATCTGACGGTCTTCCTGTCTTTTTGCTTACAACAAGACTTCCTAACATGGGAAGTTTTTTTGTTACACAGCTACTGCAGATGTTATGAAGATATTCTGTCAGAAACAGTGACATCATCTTTCCTTTCTGTGGAAACTTTCCCTCCAACAGTTTGCTCACTTCCTGTGCAAGTTGAGAGTAAGTTATCGTTCTCTTCTCTTTTGCTTTTTCTATCAGAACTTCTTCAATCAGTTTCTGTGTATTCAATCAGCACAGCCTCTTTTTCTAAATAGTTGTAAAGTTTTTTTAGATTTATACCATTTTTTACAAAGTATATCCTTCCTCCTTTAGTATTTCCTTCAGTTTTTAATGGTGTAATTCTGTAGTAATACCCTTTGACTGCAATGTATCCTGTAAGATAGTCAGGTTCGTCAGAAGTGCAGAACTCTGCAGTAATGTCAGGATAATTCATATTTTTTGAAGATACAGCAAGGGCATCGGCTGTTCTTTCGGTATAACCTTTTTCCTCTAATTTCTTTAATACCTCATCCCTGTCTATAAAATCTATCTCTGTTGTTCTGACGCCTCTGTAAGGGTCTAACTCTATCCTCTCGCCTTTCTGGTCTACTATCATTGCTCCTCTCATATTATTTCCATCAGGGGAGGCTCCTGTATGGACTGTTTTAATCAGCTTTTTTATCTTTTCTTCAGACAGTCCTGTTGCTGAATGTAAAAGTTTTACAGCCTTTTCTGTTGCTTCTCCAACATTATCTGCACACACATCAACAATCTTAAGGCTTTTTATAACACAAGGCTGTTTTTTTATAAGACTGACTTTTATGGACAGATAGTCAAATGGTTTTCTCGTTAGCCTTTTATTTATCTGGGTTAAAACATTCTCTAACTCTTTTTCTGAAACTATTCTTTCAGCTCCAGACTGGTGCTTTCCATCTATAGAGCTTCTGCCTTTAATGCTGAACAGCTTCATAACGCAAATCTGTGCTGAATACCTGTGTTAAAACTTCTTCTGTGTATAGGTGTCAGACCGTATTTGATAATCTCTTCTCTGTGGAGTTTTGTGGGATATCCTTTATGCCTGTCAAAGGAGTGGGGAAATACTTTTGAGAACTCTTTCATAATTCTGTCTCTCGTTACTTTTGCTATAATTGAAGCTGCGGCAACAGAAAGGCTTTTTTCGTCAGCTTTTTTGATAGATATGTGAGGGTAGGGGTCAAACTTAACGTAATCTGTAATAATGTAATCGTAATCTGTTTTCAGGTCTTCAAGGGCCCTTTCCATGGCTAACTTCGTTGCGTTGTATACGTTAATCCTGTCAATAACAGCACTGTCAACAATACCTATACCGATAGCTTTTGCCTGCTCTCTTATCTGGACAAACAGCTCTTCTCTTTCCCTTTCAGACATCTTTTTTGAATCTTTGAATAAAAAAGGCTTTATATCAGGAGAAAATATAACAGCAGCGGCAACGATGGGACCTGCAAGAGGCCCCCTGCCAGCTTCATCAATACCTGCGATATTTCTGTAGCCCTTTTTCTGGAGAGATTTTTCTATCTCAAGCATAAAACTACTGATTTTCTTTGGCTGCTGCAGATTCCTGAGCCCTTTTTCTGAGCTCCCACTCTTTGATTTCTCTGATTTTTGCAGCTTTACCTCTTCTTTCTCTGAGGTAGTACAGTTTAGCCCTTCTGACTTTACCTCTTTTAGACAGTTCTACTTTGTCTATTGAAGGACACGCAAATGGGAAGGTTCTTTCAATACCAACACCGTAAGACTCTTTTCTGACTGTAAAGGATTTTCCTGTTCCACTTCCTTTAATTCTGATAACAACTCCTTCAAAAACCTGTATTCTCTCCTTGTTTCTCTCTTTTACCTTAACATGAACCTTTACAGTATCTCCAACCCTGAACTCTGGAAAGTCTGCTGGCATATACCTTTTTTCTATTTCCTGAATCAGCTGATGCATCTTATCCTCCATAACTGAATTTGCAAAATAATAGTTTAATATAATTTTTTTTCATCTTCAACCACACCTGAAAACAGGTTGCTTTTATTTTAAAGTGAAGTTATAATTATATAACAATAGGTGATGCCATGAAAAAACTTTTTTTCCTTTTGCTTTTTCCGATTTTCACATATGGAATTACACTTGAACAGCTGATAGAAACAGCAGTTCAGAACAGTCCATATCTGAAAGAGAAGAGATTAGAAATAAAGATAAAAAAATCTGAAAAGAATGTGGTAAAAGGCTCAAGGTTTGGAGAGATAAAGCTGTTTGGGACAGTAATTAGATACGAAGACGACAGGGTGCTGTATCCTATAACCCCCCCCATCAATCCAGTAACTTTAACAGGAGCACAGAACCAGCTAATTTTAGGGGTTAGATATGACCTGCCTCTGTTTACCGGTTTTAGAATTACCAACCAGATAAAGATATCAGAGATAAACAGAAGAGTAAAAAGAGTTAGATTACACCCTCACAAAGGAGGAACTTATTTTTAACATCACATCTGTTTACCTTAAGATACTTTCTTTAAATAGGCTCCTTAACAGCTTAAATTCTTACCGTGATTCTCTAAAAGTTCTGCTGAAAAACACACAGCTTTATGTGAAAGAAGGAAAAAAGCCAGAGATAGACCTTCTCAAGGTAAGATACTCATTAGAAGATGCCAGCAGTAAAATTATAGAAGTTAGAGAGAGCATAAAAAGATTAAAGTCTGTTTTAATCTCCTATGTGGGAGTAGAAGATTTAGATTTAAACAGTTTTGAGGAGATACATCCCTTTCCAGAGATAAACATAAAAAATATCAGCATATCTGACCTGAAAAAGATAAAGATACTGAAAGAAAGGGAAAAGATTGCAGAAAAAAAGGTTGAGATAGAAAGGGGTAAGTATCTTCCCCAGATTTATTTTACAGGTTCTTTCCAGAGGAATGCAGGAGCAGGAGAATACAAAGACCTGTGGCAGGTGGGACTTCGTATAGAATATATCCTGTTTGATTTTGGTGTCAGAAAGCATTCTTACATAAAGGCTGTTTTGGAGAGAGAAAAGATAAAAAACGAGATAAAGAAAAGAAAACTTGAAATTCTATCCAGAATACAGGAGGCTGTAAGCAAAATAAACACAGCCAGAGCAAAAATAAAAAGGGCACAGCAGAAACTGACCTATGCCAGAGCAATAGAGGAAGCGGAAAAAGTAAAGTACGAAGAAGGCGTTTCAGACCTTTATAACTATCTCTATGCAAAATCCCAGAAAATTATTGCCCAGTCTGAGCTGATACAGTCTATCTACGACAAATATACTGGTATGGCTTATCTGAGGTTTTTGATGGAGGCATACGATGAAAATAATTAAGAGAATGATTACTTTTTTGTTGATTGTTGTTCTGATAGCTGGAGGAGTGTTTTTACTGAAAAAAAGAAAAGAAGAGTGGAGTAGAACTCCTTCTCCTGAGAAACGTCCTGTGGTTTTGGAAAGTTTCAGGGTAAAAAGAGGAAGTTTAGAGACTGGAGAACTGTTTACAGGTAGTTCCATTGGTCAGCCTGTTAACACTGTAAATGTTGAGACAAAAGTGGCAGGATACATAGAGAAGATAACATGTACAAATCGCAGGACGAAGCTGGGTAAAAAAGGACAGTTCTTTAGGTGTCTATAGACAGTTCACAGCTCCAGTCTAAAATAGAAAATATCAGCATAGACCTGCAAAATATCAGACTTCTGATTGAACAGTTAAATTCTAAGGTGGAAGCCCTTTCTATAGAAATCTGAGACTCTGAACACTTTATAGAGAGAAAAAACAGAAGGCTATACAACAGCAAAGCAGTCTCAAAAGAAGCCCTTGAAAAAAGTTATGCCTCGTTTAAAAAGGCAGAATCTCTTTTAAAAGAAGCACAACTGAAGATAGAAGAAACAAAGAACAGAGAAAAACAGCTGATTGCCACCAGAAAAAGTCTTTTGAACGATATGAAGTATCTCCAGATAAAATCTCCTGTTAACGGGACAGTCCAGAGAATATTCCTCAGGGAAGGAAATCTTGCGGTAACAGGAAAACCTGTTCTATCCATAGAAGAAGGCGGAAAATACGAGATTATACTCAAACTCCCTCCTGATTATCCTGTAAAAAAGGGAGACCCTGTCCAGATAATAACAGAAAACTCTGTTATAAGAGATAAAGTTTCTATGGTGTGTGTGTCTGCATCCCCTGAAAAACTGAAAGTGATAAAGATAAGGTTGAATAGAAAGCCCGAAAGTGTTTTGTCAAATGCTTTCGTTAATGTGAAGCTAATGAAAAAATATTCAGGATTGATAGTTCCTGTAAATGCGATTTTCCACATGACAGAGGGAGCATTTGTCCTTCATCAGAAGGGTAACAGTCTGACAGGAAAGAAGGTAAAAGTTTTAGCTGTCGGTGAGGAGTTTGCTGTGGTGGAAGGGCTGTCAGAAGGAGATGTTGTGGCAGTAGGAACAGAAAAACAAAACCCAGAACCGTATACATAACAGGTAAAGGAACTATCATAAACCAGAGGCAGTATTGAGATGAATACTTTAAGTTTTGTTCTTAGAAGACCCCACCTGATAATATCTCTGCTTCTTGTTTTCAGTGTGATAGGAATTTTAGGATTTTTTAATATAAAGCAGAAGTTATTTCCTGATGTAAATAGACCTACTGTTTCTGTAGTTATTACCTATCCAGGAGCATCAGCTTATGAAATCGCGCAGGATGTTGCTATACCAGTGGAAAAGAGGCTGTCAACAATAAGCAGAGTAAGGACAGTTTATTCCACAACAAATGATGAACTTACAGTAATAACAGCAGAGTTTGAATATGAAAAAGAGATAAGCGAAGCAGTTTTGGATGTCCAGAATGAGTTAAACAAGGTTTATCCATCTCTTCCGGAAGGAGTAAATCCTCCCCAGATATATCCAGTAACAGATGCCACTCCACCTGTTCTGGTGCTCTCCCTGTCTCCCAGAGACAGTAGTCTTTCCCTTCCAGACCTGAGGCAGATTGCTGAAAACCAGATAAAAAACCGACTGCTACAGCTGAAAGAGGTCGCAAATGTGGACATATTTGGGGATATAAAAAGGAGATTTTTATCTATTTAGACAAAAATAAGATAAACAGATACAATCTGTCTGTATCTGAAGTTATAAGAGTTGTTAAAAATTCCAGCATAAATCTTCCTGTAGGGATAGTGTCTGGCAAAAGTGGGGAATTTATACTGAAAATATCCGAGAAAGCTGACAATGTACAGCAGTTGGAAAATATCTTTATAACTCCATCTATCCGTCTGAAAGATATTGCTGATGTCAGATATGATTATTACATTAACAGGTCTTTTTACATAGGAAACGGGAAAAGTCAGTAGCTGTGGCCATCCAGAGCACAGCCTGATGGGGACGCATTAAAAACGATTGATGCTGTAAAAGAGTACTCCCCAGCTAAGGAAAGAATTTCCCCTGATTGATTTTTCCGTATCAGACAGTCAGGAAAAGATTATCAGACTCAGCAATAAAAATATGTTGGAAGCTTTAAGGGATGCCATTGTAATGGTGTCTGTTGTTATATTTTTATTCCTTGCTAACATCCGCCAGATGATTATTGCTTCCATATCTATACCTTTTGTTTATGGTATTACTGTTGGGATAATGTGGCTTATAGGTTTAGAGTTTAACATTGTTACCCTTACAGGTATTATCCCTCACGCTGGGGATGTTAGTTGATGATGCTGTTGTTGTGATAGAAAACATAGAAAGACATCTAAAGGAACTGGGAAAACCTGTAAAAATAGCTGTTATAGAAGGAACGCAGGAGGTTATTTTTCCTGTTTTAGCTGGAACAATAGCAACTACAGTTGTTCTCATTCCCCTTCTTTTTGTTGGTGATTATCCAGAAAGGATATTCAGACCTTTGGCAGAGACACTGATAATAGCTGTGATAGTTTCTTACTTTGTTTCAATCACTGTCATTCCCCTTGTAGCTCCTTACATACTGAGAAAAGATAATCAGTTAAACAGTATGGAGAAACTTACTTTTAATCTTATGGAAAAAGTTTTAAATCTTTTAAAAAGATTTTATGTTAACCTTGCAGAAAATCTGATAGAAAACAAATTTTTTAGCCTGCTGTTCTTTCTGTTTTTCCTATTTCTATTTGTCCTAAGCGTCAGACTTATTCTCCCTGTGGTAGGAAGGGAGATAATGCCTCCTATGGATACAGGGATAGTGAAGGTTCATATAACATTTGATAGCAACCTTCCTGTGGAAAAAGTGGAAAATCTAACAGAAAAAATATCCGAGATAATAATCTCAGACAAAAGGGTAGAGATGTTTGGATTATCTGTAGGCTCTGAAGCAGGGGTTCTTACGGTAAGTTCTGGAGGAGGAATAAATACTTTATCTGCAACCATACACTATACAGACCGTTTCCACAGGAAAGAAACTATCTGGGATATTGAAAAAGATTTAAGAGAAAAGTTGTGGAAATTACCGGGTATCAAGTATCTGCATGTATACGATTACGGAGCAACCCCACTATCCTCCATAAAGGGAAATTTAGATGTGAGAATAAGTGGAGATGACCTTAAGATTTTAGACCAGATTGGTGAGCAGATGCTGAATTTGTGTTATCAGGTTAAGGGTATTACTTCCCTGTCAAGAACGTGGGATTACGACAAGACAGTTTACTACCTTAAGATAAAACAGGACAGAGCTCTATATTACGGTATCACACCATATGAGATAGGAGTTCAGCTTGCCTCTAAAATCAGAGGAGGATATGTGTCATTTGTGAATGTTTCAAATGAAGAAAGTATAAAGGTAAGAGTTATATACACAGATTCTTTCAGGCAGAGCATTAAAGACATAAAAAGTTATTACATAACAACAAAAAAAGGAAAAATTCCTCTTACAGCAGTGGCATATATAGAAAAACATGTTGAACCTTCACAGATAACCCGCCAGAATCTGCAGTACACTTTAGACATATTAGGATACAGGGAAAAGGCAGCTATTACCCACATTGTGGAAAATTTTAAACAGCTATACAGAAACAGCAGTATTTCTCTTCCTGCAGGATACGCTATCTCTAATGAAGGAGACATTAAACAGTTAAATGATTCTATGAGAAGAATGTTTATTGCTATTATTACTGGCATAATTTTCCTGTACCTTGCTCTGGTTCCCGCTTTCCGCTCATTTTTATCTCCTCTGTCAGTGATAATGGCTATTCCCCTTTCTGTTATTGGGGCTGCATGGTCAGTGTTAATTATGGGATACCACCAGTCAATGCCCGGTCTTATGGGTATTGTTCTTCTTTCAGGAATTATCACAAAAAATTCTATACTGCTTATAGAATTTATCCAGCGTTCAATAGAAAAAGGTAAAGACCTGAAAGGTTCTATCATTGACAGCATTCAGATTAGAACAAGGCCTGTTCTTATGACAGCCTTTGCAACATCCGTTGGTATGATTCCTGTTGCTTTTGGGTGGGCTTTAGGACTGGAAAGACTATCTCCCCTTGGAACTGTAGCAATAGGAGGTCTTATCGTAGGAACATTCCTCACCCTGATTTATGTTCCTTGTTTTTGTTTCTGGAAAACAAAAAATGCTGCAAAAGAAGCTGATTACAAAAAGCAAGGTAGTGATGCACAATAAGTTTTGAAAAAACAGTTAGAAATGGAAAATCTAATCAGGGTAAACAAAGATATTTATGTAAAAAATGTGGAAAATATTCGTAGAAAACCCAGAAAGAAGACATTATCCAGATAATTTAAAGAAAATAGCACTAAGACTATATACAGATGGTGTAGAAATTGCAGTTATAGCACGGTCTTTAGAAGTTCCCTATGAAACTGTTCGTAGCTGGATAAGAGCAGAGGGTGAAAAAGCGATAAAAAAAATAGAGTCAAGAAAGAAAAAGTTTCAAAGTAAAGTATTTGAAAGAGCTGGTTTAGATGAAATGTGGACATATGTAGGCAAAAAAGAAAACGATGTATGGATATGGACAGCAGTATTTAATAGAGACTTTAAATTTTTTGAGATAGGAAAGAGAGATGAAAATACATTTTGGAGATTTTATTATCAAATTCCAATGGCAAAAGAGATAGAAACAGATGGTTATAGAGTTTATGAGAATTTAGAAAACAGAAAAGTTAAAAAATACGGCTATACGAATTGGAATGAGGGATTGCATTCATTTTTAAGAAGTAAATTAGCTATGTTAAAGCGAAAAACAAAGGCTTATGCTAAATCTATTAGAGCTTTATATAGAGCTTTAGCTTTAGTTTTTGTTAGATGGAATTTACTATCTACTTGTTAACTAAATACCAACAAAATCATCAAAAATAGTAAACAGAAAAGTTTTATAATATATAGTCTGGAAAATTTTTTGAGGTGACAGATAGATGGAAAGTATAGACTGGCTGTGTATTAACACAATAAGGACTCTGTCCTTAGACCAGATACAGACAGCAAAGTCTGGACATCCGGGAATGCCTCTTGGAGCCTCTCCAATGGCATATGTTCTGTGGGACAAATTTCTCAGACACAACCCTGAAAATCCTGAATGGTTTAACAGAGATAGATTTGTACTTTCAGCAGGTCATGCATCTGCAATGCTTTATTCACTGCTTCATCTGTATGGCTATGACCTTTCCCTTGAAGAGCTGAAGAGGTTCAGGCAGTGGGGAAGTAAAACTCCCGGTCATCCTGAATACGGCCTTACCCCCGGTGTTGAGGCAACAACAGGTCCCCTCGGTCAGGGGTTCGGAATGGGAGTTGGAATGGCAATAGCTGAATGCTTTCTGTCTAACTATTTTAACAGGGACGGATTTAATATTATTGACCATTACACATATGCCATCGTTTCTGATGGAGACCTGATGGAAGGTATATCATCGGAAGCTGCAGCCTTGGCAGGAAGACTGAAACTTGGGAAACTGATTTACCTTTATGACGATAACCAGATAACCATTGACGGTCCTACAGATATAACGTGGAATGAAGACATAGAGCTCAGATTCAAAGCCCACGGATGGCACGTTATAACTGTTCTGATGGTGAAGATTTAGATGCAATATACGGAGCCATAAAGGCGGCACAGGATGAGAAAGAAAGACCTTCACTGATTAGAATAAAAACCCACATTGGCTGGCATTCTCCAAAACAGGACAATCCTGCTGTTCACGGAGCTCCTCTTTCTGAGGAGGAGGCAAGGGCCACAAAGAAGGCATTAGGTTTTCCAGAGGACAGAGCTTTTTACATCCCTGAAGATGCCCTGAAACACTTTAGAAAAGCTGTAGAAAAGGGGAAAAGATTAGAGCAGGAATGGAATGAGATGTTTGAAGAGTATAGGAAAAAGTATCCAGAACTTGCATCACAGTTTGAAAGGTTTATTAAGGGAGAAATGCCAGAAGACTGGGACAGAGACCTTCCTGTGTATACAGATACTTCTAAAAAGATTGCCACAAGGTCAGCATCAGGTGAAACACTGAACAGGCTTGCAGAAAAAATACCAAACCTGATAGGAGGTTCAGCAGACCTTGCATCTTCCAACAAGGTGGTTCTGAAAGGAAAAGGGGATTTCTACTGCGACAGTCCGTCAGGTAGGAATATACACTTTGGTATAAGAGAGCATGCAATGGGAGCCGTAGTTAATGGTATGGCACTCCATGGAGGAGTGATGCCATTTGGGGCAACATTTTTTGTATTTTCTGACTACATGAGAGCATCAGTAAGGCTGTCTGCTCTGATGGGAATTCATTCAATATTTGTTTATACCCACGACAGTATAGGTGTAGGTGAAGATGGTCCAACACACCAGCCAGTTGAACATCTGATGAGTTTCAGAGTGATGCCCTGAGCCCTATACAGCTTACAGTAGGCCCGGCAGATGCCAATGAGTACTGCAGAAGCGTGGAAAATAGCTACATAAAGACAAAAAACCCGTTATCTTAGTGTTAACTTGAGACAGAATGTTCCTCGGTTTCTTGACCCTGAGAGGTATCCTATCAGGGAAGGTGTAAAAAAGGGAGCATACATTCTGAAGGATAGGGAACATCCTGATATTGTTCTGATAGGAACAGGCTCTGAGGTTCATGTCTGTCTTGAGGCTTCTGAAATTTTAGAAAAAGAAGGAATAAAAACAAGAGTGGTCTCAATGCCTTCGTGGGAGCTGTTCTTCCAGCAGGATGAAGATTACAGAAAATCTGCTCCTTCCTGAGCGACGTTTCCAAAGGTATTGCTGTTGAAGCAGGTTCTGCTTTAGGCTGGAAGGAGATTGTTGGTGAAAAAGGAGCTGTTATAGGAATGACCAGTTTTGGAGCTTCAGCTCCAGGTAATGAACTGATGGAAAAGTTTGGTTTCAGCCCACAAAGTGTGGCAGAAAAGGTATAAAAGCTTCTTATACATAACCGAGGGCTTTTTTTAGTCCCATTTACTTTTAAAATCTACGATAAGAGATGTGAGAAACGTTGTATCTGTTTTTAATTCTGGAGAAGGAGGCTTGGCTCTGATAAGCAATCTTTTGTGTAAC
>JAUZSJ010000029.1 GCA_030949555.1 Persephonella sp.
GCTTTTATCCTATCAATGAACTGTATTGCACTTCCGTCCAGTATAGGAGCCTCTTCAGCATCAATCTCTATAAAGAGATTATCTATTCCTGTAAAGTAAAGGGATGCCATAAGATGCTCCACAGTTTTAACCTCTATTCCATCTTTTGACAGAGTTGTGGAAAAATCAAAACCTGTTGCATAATCAACAAAAGCAGGAATAACAGTTCCATTCCTGACAAAATTTATTCCATCGTAGGATTTTGCAGGATATATTTTCAAAGTTACAGACTGTCCCGTGTGAAGCCCTATTCCCTTTATCTCAACCTCTTTTTTTATCGTTCTCTGCTTTATATACAGAACATCTTACTCTCCCTTCATTTATTTCTATTTCTTGTATCTTTTATTTTAAAATAAAGCAAAATAATATGCCACTTGCTGTCTCTGAAAATGCTAGACTTTAATTAGTCTTGTATATGCTTTTTTGCAAAACAGCAAAACAGGTCGGGTATGGATGAAAAAACAGACATCAGAGTAAAGCTCAGCAGGATTTATAAGTTTAAAAAAGCTCTTATTCAGGAGCTTAACGAAACCAAGGGAAAGAGCTGAGAGTAGATGCTGCATGAAGAATACATGTGTCTGAAAGCATTCCAGAAACAGGAGAGTTTTCTGCAGTTTTCAGGGATTACGAGTACATAAGACTGAGCAAATTCATAAGTGAACAGATAGGCCAGCTTGAGAAACCTATATCCGGAGAAACAGAAGACATATTCCAGTCTGAACTGGAAAATCTCCAATCCAGTATTGACGAAACTATATCACACCTCTCTGAAACCATCAAAAAAATAAACAGATTCATATCTAATATCTCAGGAGACACAGATTCTATTCCTGTTGAGAAATTTCTCTCAGGTATCAGATTAAAGATACTGAGTAAGATTGAAAAAAGTATAACAAAAGAGATAAAACCTGACTTACAGAAACTTAAAGAGAAACTTGACTACATATACAGATACGAAAGCTATTCAGAGATTATGGGATTCCTCAGCAGTTTTGAAAGGGAAGTAAATCTTTATCTATCTCAGGAAGGGACAGAAAAGATAAGAAAGACTTTTGAAAAACAGAAAAATGAGTTTATTTCAGATATAAGGTTATATCTGGAAAAATACATAAAAAGCAAAAGCTCAGGAAAAATTATTGAAGAGATTTCCCAGGCATTAAACGAAACAGGAATAACCAGATACTCTATACATTACTCCCTTCCAGATATAAGAAAGTACTTCAGCAGTATTGCCAGTAACCAGTCAAAAATTGACATAATTCTGTCAAACGTAGAAAGCCCAAGATTTATAGCAATATTTCTGACAGGTGTTTTCCTGTTTTTTGGTGGAATGTTTGCCCCATTCTCTGAAACTGTAAGAGAACTAACTGTTCTGACAGGCCTGCTTATAATAATTTATTCCTTCATAGACTCTGCATACTTCAACAGATTTTATATCAGAAAATATATAAAACAGGTCAGGGAAGGAATAAAAGATGAAATAAACAGCAGTCTGGACAAAGTTATTACAAATATCCTGCAGAGCATTACAAAAGGGCTTTATAAAGATAGAAAATATTACTGTATCAATAATTAAAAAGGAAACAAAAACAGTTAAAGAGTTTGAAAACTACCTTATCAACCTGAGAAACAGTATAGAAAAACATATAATAAGAATTTCCACAATCAAAAAAGAGTTTCTGTACGAAATATCTGAGGAAGAGTGATGATAGATGTCCAGTTTCTCTTCGACAAAGCCTCAAAGATGAATCTCTTTCTAAAGAAAGTAGAAGAAGATTATCTCAATAGGAAGAGAAGCTTTGTATCAACCCCCATGTATCCAGACAGAACCACAGTACTATCTAATATCTGCATATAACGAGTTAGAAGAGATTGCATGTCACCTGCTAAAGGAAATAACGAAAGAAAAATCATTAAAGGGAAACTGTGTGTCAAAAGAGTTGTCCATGAACAGTTGTTCTCAGAAAAGATAAACCGCGTTCTGAATGATTTTTCAAAATACATAGCAGATGTAATGGAAAACAGAAACAGTTATTCCCCAGAAGAACTTTTTATAACTGCAGGAGAAATAGTGAAAAGCCTGAGAGAAAGATTCATAAAAGAGCTTGCCAGTGTCGTAAAGGAAATAAAAGAAAAAGAACCCCAGCTTACTGTTCCAGTAAACATAAAAAAGCTCCAGACCCATGCAAAGGCTATAAAATCCTCTGTCAGGAAGATATCAAACTTTATAAGCTTTTCTGAAGAAGAATTTGTAAACACACCTCTTTTTATTGACAGAGCAAGATATTTCTCTGTTGTTTTAACAGATAGCAGTCTGTGGATATGCAGGCATATACTGAGAAAATCCGGTAAAAAACCTGAGAAAAGCTGCATTTCAAACAGCTTACAGAAGAAGGAATTATATCTGAAGAAACTGAGAAACATATATCCCAGATTACTCAGCTGAGAGAAGTGTTTGCTGACCCTTCCAGAGAATTTGATTCTAAAGAACTGTACAGATTACTAAAAGAGAATATTCCTTATTTTTTAAATTTCATATCAGAAATATCACGGTACCTTGTCAAAAGAAGGTCTTGAGCTTAATAGTTTCTTTGTATATGGATGCTGGGGAAAATCAAAAATCTGAAATACATCCCCATCTTCAACAATCTCCCCTCTGTATATCACAAAAACTCTGTCTGCAATTTCTGCAACAATACCAAGGTCATGGGTGATAAGAAGAACTGACAGACCCATCTTTTCTTTCAGGTCTTTAAAAAGTTTCAGTATCTGGGCAGAAACTGTCACATCAAGGGCTGTTGTTGGCTCATCAGCAAGTAAAAGGACAGGGCTGTTTGCTATACCTGAAGCTATCACCACCCTCTGTTTTAACCCTCCTGAAAGTTCGTGGGGATACTGGTAAAAGCGCCTTTCAGCCTGTGGAATTCTTGCCTTTTCCATAGATTGAAGAGCTACCTTTTCTGCCTCTTCTTTTGATACATTTCTGTGAGCTCTCACAGTTTCAGCTATCTGCTGACCAACTGTTAGAAGTGGATTTAACACAGCTGAAGGTTCCTGAAAAACCATTGATATAAGATTTCCCCTTATTTTTCTTTTTTCCTTTTCAGAAAGGGAGAGGATATTTATCTTTTTTCCTTTGTATCTGAAAAGAATCTCCCTGATACTTCTGCATAATCTGGGAGAAGACCCATTATGGAAAGACAGGTTACACTTTTACCTGAACCAAGATTCTCCAACAAGGGCAACAATTTCACCCCTCTTTATATCCAAGAGATATTCCCTTCAATGCTTCAATAGTTTTATCTTCTATATGAAAGGAAACCTTCAGATTTTTTACAGAGAGGACGGGTTCACCGTCCTTTATTTTATTGTTCATTTTAGCGCATCTAATACTCTGTTTATCTGGTCTGCAGTCATCCACCCTGAAATCACTATGCCGTGTGGAAAGATAAGTGTTGGAGTTCCACTAATTCCAGCCTCACTTCCCAAAGGCAAGATGCTCCTGAATAGCCTTTTTACCTTCCTCACACTCTTTTCCTAACTTTTCTAACTTTTCTTCATCTCTATTTCTAACAGCCTCAAAACTCTCTTCTAAAACCTCTTTCTTTTTACTGAGGGATTTCTCGCATACAATTCTCTGAACAATTTTCTGAGCGTGCTTATGGAAAGGCAGTGGGAAAAGAATCACCTCAAACTTAACATCATTTCTATTTTTCAGAACTTCCTGCATCTGAGTATCAAACTTTGCACAGAAAGGACATTCAGGGTCTGTTACAACATACACGGTCATTTTTGCTGCAGGATTACCGATAAGCAAAAGGTATTTCTCTGGAATTTTTTTAGTATCAACTATCTTTATGTCTGTAAATCTTTCTCCAAGGGCCTTTTTAAGTTTTTCAACCTTTTCTTTCCCCAGTACCCCTTCAAGCCTTGCCATCTTTTCTTTTGTCAGCTCTTCAGCAAGCTGTCTTGCCCTTTCTCTTGTTATGCTCTTTTTCTCTTTCAGGTCAATTACCTCTCCTGTAATGAGAAAGTTGAAGGAACAGTCAATATAAACAGGGATTTTTCTTCCCCTTGCTTCAATAACAACCTCAAACAGGTCTTTTACTGGGGATTTCCTTACAGATACAACCTTTGCACCCCCTAAAACAGGTTCAAGAACATCTCTAACCTTTTTTACAGTTACCTCCTTCTGTGAAAGGCACTGTGAAGAGAATGATGGGACTGCCAGAACCACAACAGCGACAAACAGAGAAATAAATACTCTCATAGGGACCTCCGTTATTACGTTTCCTATTATAGTATAATATTTCTGTGAAGATTTTGTGACTTTATCTGGAGGAAAAATGAAAGTAGCTATCGGCAGTGACCATGCAGGATATCAGTACAAAGAGATAGTGAAAAAACATCTGGAAAAAAAAGGATTTCACATTATTGACAAAGGAACTTACTCTGAAGAAAGTGTTGACTATCCCATATTTGGTGAAGCTGTTGGAAAGGCTGTTGCTTCTGGTGAAGCAGATAGGGGCATTGTTATATGTGGAACAGGAATAGGAATATCCATATCTGCAAACAAGATAAAAGGAGTAAGAGCTGCATTATGTACTGATGAATACATGGCAAGAATGGCAAGGAAACACAACAATGCAAACATCCTTGCGTTTGGTTCCAAGGGTCTTAGGTATAGACGTTGTCTTGGGGATTGTTGATGAGTTTTTCGGGACAGAGTTTGAAGGAGGGAGACACGAAAAGAAGAGTGAGACCTATATCAAAAATTGAAAATGAAAATCTTTAGGAGGTCTGTTCATTGCTAAAACATGTAAAATCTGCTGACCCGGATATATTCAGAGCTTTATCTCTTGAGTTTAAAAGACAGCAGGAACATCTTGAGATGATAGCCTCTGAAAACTATACATCCTATGCGGTTATGGAAGTTCAGGGTTCTGTTCTTACAAATAAATATGCAGAGGGACTTCCCTATAAAAGATATTACGGTGGATGTGAGTTCGTTGATATAGCCGGAAACCTTGCGATAGAGAGAGTTAAAAAGATATTTGGAGCAGAGCATGCCAATGTTCAGCCCCACTCAGGTTCACAGGCAAATCAGGCTGTATTCTTCTCACAGCTAAAGCCGGGAGATACTATAATGGGTATGAATCTTGCCCACGGCGGACATCTCTCTTACCCACGGAGCAAAAGTAAACATATCAGGAATTGTTTTCAACTCTGTCCAGTATGGAGTAAATCCAGAAACAGAAGAGCTTATAGATTATGATGAGGTTTACAGACTGGCAAAAAGAGCACAAACCAAAGATGATAATTGCTGGAGCATCAGCATACTCAAGGGTTATACAGTGGGATAAATTCAAAGAGATAGCTGACGAAGTGGGAGCTCTTCTTATGGTTGATATGGCACACTATGCAGGGCTTATAGCAGGGGGAGTATATCCATCTCCTGTCCCGTATGCAGATTTTGTAACATCAACAACCCACAAAACACTCAGAGGTCCAAGAGGAGGATTTATTCTGTGCAAAGAAGAGTACGGAAAGGATATTGATAGATGGGTTTTTCCAAGGCTTCAGGGTGGACCTCTTATGCACGTGATAGCAGCGAAAGCCGTTGCATTTAAAGAAGCCATGTCTCCCCAGTTCAGAGAGTATGCAGAGCAAACGGTAAAAAACGCAAAAGCCCTTGCAGAAGAGCTGAAGGCAGAGGGACTGAGAATTGTTTCAGGTGGAACAGATTCTCATATAGTGCTGGTAGATTTAAGACCATTAGGAGTAAAAGGAAATCAGGCAGAAGAAGCTCTTGGAAAAGCGAACATCACTGTGAATAAAAATGCTATACCTTTTGACCCTGAGAAACCTATGGTTACTTCAGGAATAAGGCTTGGAACAGCAGCACTTACAACAAGGGGAATGAAAGAAAATGATATGAGGAGAATTGCCAGAAATATTGTCAGAGTTTTAAAGAATATAGGTGATGAAAAAGTAATAAGAGAAGTGAGAGATGATGTTCTATCTCTGTGTTCATCGTATCCTCTTTACTCTGAATGGATTAAAGATTACTCAGGATAAGTTATGAAACCACTACCTTTTTACAGAAGGATAAACATATTTACAAAGGCAAGTAATGAAGCAAGGGAATTTTCAAGAAGGCTGAGAAACTGGTTGAATAGTTACGCAATAGAATCGGAAATATTTGAGAATTTAGCAGAGCTTGAACATGAAGAGAATATGAAAAATACTGACCTTCTCATTGTTGTTGGAGGAGACGGCTCTCTCCTCATAGCAACAAGAAGGTTTATAAAGTTTAAGCTTCCTGTTTTAGGCATTAACTTGGGAAGATTAGGTTTTCTGACAGAGCTCAATGCAGACGAAGCATTTGAGAAGTTAGAGGATATATTGTCCAAACCCCTCTGTATATCCCGCAGGATGATGCTCAGGGCATCTCTTATAAGAAATGGAAAAAAAATATTAGAGGCAGATGGTTTTCTCCAACGATGTCAGGTGGCAAACAAAGCCGATACTTGCCAGAATTAAGTTGATGCAGTTCTGCGAGTTTATCAAGGTGTATACATTCATCTAACAGCTGCTAATCGGAGATGGCATTTCAATAACAGCAACACCTAACGCTCTGCGCAGAGCCTATGCTCTTTCTGCAGGAGGTCCCATTGTATACCCTATGATGGAAATATTTTTGGTTGTTCCCATATGTCCCCATACTCTGACAGACAGACCTCTTATACTTCCTATTTGAACCTATAACCATAGAGCTGGTTGCAGAAGAAAAGGATGCATGGCTTACCCTTGATGGACAGGAAGGAACACAGCTCCAGCATGGAGATAAAAATTGTTGTGGAGGCAGTCTCCCATTATGCATACCTTCGTCAGAACAACCGGGCCAAGATCCACATTTGATATCTTAAGGGAGAAGTTAGACTGGAAGTGATATGTATAGAATAGGAACAGGGTTTGACATACACAGGATTGTTAAAGGAAGAAAAATGATAGTTGGAGGTATTGAGATAAGTTCTGAGGAAGGATTTTTAGCACATTCTGATGGAGACATATTCTCCGTCGCCGTGCTCTCAGACGCGGCCCTCTGGAGCAGCTGGATATGGAGATATAGGACAGCTTTTTCCAGATAGTGAAAAAATGGGAGAATGCAGACAGTAGCATCTTTCTCAAGGAGGCAAACAGGATAATAAAAGAGATGGGATACTCGGAATTGTTAACATTGACGGATACATAGTTATTCAGAATATAAAAATACTTCCTTACAGAAACAAAATCATAAAAAATACTGCAGAGATACTTAAAATAAAAAAAGACCAGATTTTTATAAAGGGAAAAAGTTACGAAAAGATTGGAGAAATTGGAAGAGGAGAAGCAGGTTTCAGCTCCATGTTGTTGTTCCTATTGGGCTAGGAGCTGAGGAAAAATGAATGAGAAGTATAGAGCTGAAAACAACTGTTCAGCAGGTACTCAGAAAGTACCCATTTACTCAGAAATTTTTCAACAGTAAAAAAATGTACTGCAACATATGCTCATGTAAAAAACATGAAACCATTTTTCAGGCAGCAGTTAATTATGGACATAACCCGGAAAAATTTTTAGAGGAACTGAAAGAGTTTATAAAAGAAAATGAAAAAACTAAAACAGGCCAAAGCAATAATA
>JAUZSJ010000030.1 GCA_030949555.1 Persephonella sp.
TTCCTCCTTCTTCTGTAAAGCTGCTCTGGTCAAACTGCTCAATATTTCCACCAGATAGTTGTAGTAAGTATTTGATTTTTTCAATGTTTATGGTATATCCAGGACATCTGTCTGAAGAGACTGCATCTCCTGTAGCACAGTTCATTGCCCATGCTCTTGAGTATCCACCATATCCGCATAAGTCTTTGTTTGGCTGTGTTGTTGCAAAGAACACTATATTTTTTATAAAACTGGGGGATGAAATATTTCTTTCTTTTAGTAAAATATCTGTCGAGTTGTCAAGTTCTATCATCCATGCTCCCTGTGTTGGATCTCCTATGTTTCCACAGGCCAAATTTACTGTTGCAGAATGGACAGGATTGATTGTTCCTGTAGGACAGTTGTTGTTGGCATCGCACAGAAAAGGAACGCCGTATAATGCATTTATATTCTGGTCGTCATCTTCTTTGTAGAAGTATCTTCCGGTCCCAAAGAATAGATACCATACATTAAAACATTTTCCTGTCTCAACTCGTGCAGTAACTGGATTGTTTGCAAAATTAAGCATTGCTGAGTTAAAGTCCCAGTTATTGGGGTCAGAGTCTCCTGTCCATATTTTAATTAAACCTCCATGGGCTGTAGCACTTCCTGTTTTCTTGGTATATCCCAGGAATACATAGTCCGTCTGTCCATCTTCATTTACATCAAGACCATCTGTGAATAGTTTTCCTCCAAATGCATTGTTCAAATCTGGAAAGTCTTTTTCTAATAGAAGATTACCTGTTACAAGGTCAAGCACAAATATTTTTAGACTTTGTGCAGAATAACCGTTTCTTGATGTAGGTCCTGAGGCAAACAAGACAAAATGTTTTAGATTTGCACTGCTGTCAAATCTTTTTATGTAAGCTGGGCCAGAAAAGGAAAATCCAAGGTCTTTGTGTGAAAATTCCCATAGAAACTTGGGATTTTCCGGGTCTGTAATGTCTAATGCATAGTAAGACGACCTTCCTATACAGTTGTTTAAAGTAGGATCTGAACATACATCGGAGGGAGGGTTCACACAATCTGTAGTTGAGCTACATCCACAACCTCCACCTAATCTCATTCCACCTATAAGAATTACTTCTTCATTTGAGTCATTGTTGTAATCTATTTTTATGATGTAAGGGGATAGGTCATGTATATATATATGGCAGTAATCTGGGTCCGCTAAATATCTTAGATACGGCAGAGCATTTTTGGGGATAAAGCCCCACAACTCTTTTCCAAGGTCTGTTCCTGTTAGCTCTGCGATATCATCTCCTGCATTGAGTTGTTTTACTTTTCCTAATTTGAATGCGTGAAGTATTCCGTCATTGGATGCTGTGTAAACAACTGAATAATCCTGATATTTAACTATTCTTGGTGTTGAGTATATGATGTCTCCTAACTTCCATACACTGCCGTCGTCAAGAGTTCTGTTTCTACATCCTGATATATCAGTTCCTTTTATATAGCTGATAAGTTTTTCTCTGGCAACTGATATATCGCTTCCAAGACAGTCAGGAAACTCATTTATATCTGTTCCTAAAAAGTTTCAAAAACAGCTTTTTTAGTTGGGTCTGTTGAGAACTCCACTAATTTTGTGGAGCCGCATCCAGCATCACAGGGAACATATATTTTCCTTTGGCGGGGGTCTGTATTTCTAAGTTTCTCTCCTGCTTCCCATAAAGCATTAAGTTCATCTATGCTTTTTGATATACAGTTTGTTGTGGGGTTTCCTGTTGCATCAGATTCACAGGCATCAATAGTCAGATTTCCTGTAATGTTGTCTATGTAGAAGTTCAGTATATAATCATCTAATACATTAAGCTTTTTATCAGTAACAGTATCTTCCCTAAGATTTTGAGCAAGGAATGTGTTTAGAAACCAGTAACTGTATAAATATCCTATCCATGTAAAGTTCTGCATCTCCTACGGTTTTTTTAGGATAAAATATTGCCTGAGATACAACAGCTTCTCTTCTTGCTTTCTCTGCAAGAACAGAAACGGAAGTTCCTGAAGATGCTTTTTCAAGAATGTTTCTTATAAATTTAAGCAGTGAGTTTTTTATTTCTGTTGCTGTTTGAGCATTTAAGAAAGTATCCGGAACTCCGTCCCCATTTTTATCCCAGTCTGGCGATGAAGGAGGAAGCTGTGTGCAGGCACTACCTCTACCCCATCCGCAGTCGTCCATATTACAGGTGTCCCATGGATACTGTCCCCCTGAGCCATTCCAGTGGGAACCTGTTGTCCCATCTGGCCAGTCTTTATTGCTCGCATCAAAAGAACCATAGACGGCAACATTTTTTAAGGACTGTTCACCTGTTCCTCCAAGGAACCAGGCCAAAGGTAGACAGAATCTACTTTGATGTTATAATCTATGCCGCTGAGACTTGTTAGTGGTTCTCAAGATATCTTTATGCATTCTGTATGCAGGAACAACCGCGTCAGCTGAGTAATTTTCGTATACCTGTTTGTATAGAGCATGTCCAGTTAGGGCCTCCTCCACCATAGTTCCACTGTCCGTCAGATGCTAATATAACAAAGTTTTTTGCACAGGGAACAGGTTTACAGTTCTGTCTTCTGTAATCACAGAAGTAGTTAGGGTCTTTATATGTCCCTTCTCTTAAAGAAAATCCATTGCTGTAATAATGGTCATTAGACTGTTTAAAGTAGTCATAAGCTTCCCACATTGCAGGAGCTGTTCCTGTTCCACCTCCCGGGTCAACATAATTTATAGCCCTTTTCAGGTATGTATAGGGATGGTCGGGATCAGCATCATTTCCGTTTGGATAATCGCCTATGTATATCTTGTCTGAATAGATTCCACTGGAGTAAAACAGTGCTCCAAATCTTGGTCTGTTTTCCTCTTTCTCAAATATCTGTAATATTCCGTTAATGCGCCATTTTGGAACCTCAACATATTCCTCTGTCCAGTTCCAGTTGCTTTTATACATTGGATGAGTTTCAAGTACGCATGTGTTTCCGATGCACTTCAAATCAGGGTCGCAGTCTTTATCAGTGAAACTACCACATCCAGTAGGTCTTCCCCCTGTAACAGCCCATCTTAAGAGGTCTATCCGTGTCATTCTGGCAAAGTTTAGTTTGTTTCCTGAACATGTTCCTTCTACCCAGTAGTAGGTATAGTAGTTATAATCACCACCATATCCAGTATAAATAGTATTTCTGTGTATGGTGCAATTTTCTGAATCGGAAGTTTCTTTCCATATTCCGCTAACATTTTTATATATTCTGTCAGGTATGAAATAACCTTCATAGATAGTGTCTGGATTGTATGTTCCTATTTCACTAATGTTGTTAGTAGAAGACCATGTTCTATAATAAGCTGCCCAACTCATTGAACCACTTTTGTCTATCACAAATAGAATGTTTGGTGAAACAGCTGTTGTTAAAAATGGAGGTACACTGCAGTAGTTTAACATAGAAGATTCTGATATTTTAAACAGTATAACGATTGATACTAAAACCAGGAGGAAAATATTGCGTATATGTAGTTTATTCTTTTTCATTTTTTTCCTCCGTTAAAACTTTAAGTATGTTGGAACAATCTCCGTTTGTTACAAATCTAATTTTTTTAGTTTCTGATAGACCTTTTAGTTCGTAACTTCTTATGGCAAATATTTTTGTACCTCTGCACAATCCTTTCGTAAACTTTATTTTCACTTTATTATCGTAGATTTGCAAAATTTCTCCTTCACTTACCACAATGTCTAACTCTTTGCTATATGCTTTATAGGATAGTGGAAAGATAATCATCAGACAAATGAATATTTTAGATAAAGTTATCTTAAACATTTCATTCCTCCCTCAGTTATCGTTAGCTTTAACATTATTTAATCTGTATAAAAAAATCGTGAGTTTATAGGGGAATTATTAAGACTGTCAGGTAGTCCCTACCGGCGTGGGTTCTTATCTGCCCTCCATACTGTGATAGGAGGAACTGGGCAATCTGGATTCCTACACCTGCTCCTCTTGACATTTCTCCAACATCGTTTTTTATGTATATGTAAATCTTACTGTCTTTTTTGCACATCTTTATGTATATTCTGTTTTCTGAAAATTTAACAGCATTTTCAATAACAGAAAACAGTATGTTTTCAAGGTCATTTGGGTCTGCTTTGATGTATACATTCTGGAGTTTAAGTTTTATCTCCTTGTTGTGCAGGTTTTCCACAAAATGGTGAAGCACGTCTTCTATCATATCTTTCAGGTTTACTGTTGTTAATGATTTTTCTGTCTCTCCAAGATTTTTTAATGTTTTTATTGTGAATTTAAAATCCTTTTCTATCAGGGAGTAAGCGTTTTCCAGTCTATGGACTGCTTTTATTCTGCATTTTGACTTTATAAGGTCTATGTTTATTTTCTGCACTGAAAGGAAGTTTCCTAATTTGTGGGTTATTGTAAGTATCAGTATTTCAAGGTATTTTCTTATGTATTCTTCATTTTTTATGTATTTTATTATGGTGAAATACATTAGCATGATAAGGGAAAATATGAGGATTGCTTCCCACATTATAAGGGTTGTTGCAAAGCTCTGGAGATCGGTGATTTTTAAAATCCTTATCTAAGAGGACGTACTTCCCGTCAGTTATCCCTAACATCTCATATTTTTCACTCTGGGGAAGACTGTCAGATATTTTTATGTAAGGTGGCAGTCTTACGGCAGGATTGTATTTATATACCTCAAGGTACAGGTTTGCTTCCTTTGAAAGCTGACTTTCAAGGTTATATTTGTAGAACAGCACACTGACAAAATTAATGGCGGAGATACCAGCAGTTAAAACTAATGTAAATATTATCAGTATTTTATTTTCAAAAGACAGGAGTTTTCTCTTTACTCTAATTTGTATCCCCTCCCTTTGTAGGTTTTTATAGAATCTTTAGGTAGTATTTTCCTCAGCTCCTTTATGTAAGTCCTGACTATTTCGTCACCTACAGGCCTGTCCCCCCAGACGTAGTTCAGTATCCTCTCTGTTTCGACTACAGCTCCCCTGTTTTTTATCAGATAGTATAACAGCTCCCACGCAGTTTTTGATATTTTAATCTCTTCGGCTCCTTTTTTGATGATTTTCTTGTCTATGTTTATTTCTAAATCACCGATTTTTATCACACTATCTATATGTTTTCTTTTTGACAGGGCATTTATTCTCAAAAGAAGCTCTTTTGGGTTAAAAGGTTTTGTTAAGTAGTCGTCCGCCCCGTAGCTGAAGCATACTTCTTTATCTTTAATGTCTCTTTTTGCTGTTAGTATTAGAACAGGATTTTTTATTCCCTTATTTCTCAGTTGACGGAGTATGTCTTCTCCTCTGCTGTATTTCAGTATAAGGTCAAGGACGACAACCTCATACTGGTCAAAGTTGTATATATATTCCACTTCCCTGTCATCCTGTATCCAGTGAACGAAGATACTATTTTCTTCTAAATAATCTTTTAAGCTCTCTCCAAGGATAGGGTCGTCTTCTATCAATAAAATCTTCATCTTTTTTTTCTGTTTTTTAATTTTTAAAATTAGGTTATCAGAAAAAGTAAATCAAGGAGAAATTTTATGAAAGTAGTGGCAATCTTACTTGCCGCAGGCTCAGGAAGGCGGTTTGGAGAGAAAAAGCAGTTTGTAAAGCTGAAAGGGGAGCCTTTATTTCAGTATTCGTTAAACACTGTTAACAAGATTGACAGTATTACAGATATAGCTCTGGTTTTACCTGAAGAAGACATAGAAAGGGTAAAGGTTTTTTCTTTCAAGAATGTTGTTAAAATTTCAGGAGGCAGAGAGAGACAGGACTCTGTTTATAATGCACTGAAAGAGATTAAAGAGGCAGATATAGTTGTTATCCACGATACTGCAAGACCTTTTGCCACAGAAAGGATGTTTCTGGAAGGGATTGAAAATGTTAAAAAAGGCTGGGATGGAAGCATAACAGCTGTAAAGTCAAGGGATACTGTAAAGATGATAGAAAGAGGAATTGTTAAAAAGACCATCAGCAGAGAAAACCTGTACATTGTCCAGACTCCTCAGGTTTTTATTTATGAAAAACTCCTACATGCCCATGAAAAAGCCCGCAGGGAAAAGATCTATGGAACTGATGACTCTTCCTTGATGGAAAGAGCCGGATACAGAATTACAGTAAACAGAGGCTCGGTTTTAAACTTTAAGATAACGACAAAAGAGGATATCTTGCTTGCAAACTGTGTGGCAGAGAAAGGGTTTTAAGTGTAAATGAGCGGAGGAAACATTACGTCAGACGAAACAAAGATTGATATGGAGCTTTATTACAGGAGATTCCTGTCTCTGTTTGAAGAAGTAAAAAAGGATTATCCAAAATTTGTTGAATCTTTTATGGGGTTTTTTAAAGCAACAGAAGGTCCCGGTGCGTTAGATACAAAAACAAAAGAACTAATATCTATAGCCCTTTCTGTAAAATCCCAGTGTCCTTACTGTATTACTTTTCATGTTAAGAATGCTGTTGTTCAGGGACCAGCAAGGGCTGAGATAGTTGAAGCAGCCATGGTTGCAGCTCTTATGGGTGGAGGTCCCTGTGTTGCCTACATGAAGTATGTGTTTGATGCCTGTGATGAGTTTGGGGCCAAATAATCACATGATAGGATTTTCCTTCTGTCTGTAGCTGTCTAAGTGGGCTGTTGAGTTAATTGTCTTTATTGAGACAGATGGATTGGACACTTCTAATATACTTATTCCTGTATTTGAGTGTTTGAGAGACCACAGATTTTCCATCCCAAGACCGCATGCAACGCATAGCAATCCCTGAATAGAGCCTCCGTGCCCCACTATCAGTATGCTTTCTTCCTCAAGAGTGAGCAAATCCTGATAAAAACTTCTTATTCTGTTTTCAAATACTGTTATCTCTTCCTGAGATGGCAGTGGACATGCTACAGGATTCTGTAGCCAGCGGTGAAATGTTTCATAATCTGTCTTGAATATACTCTCATAACTTCTCCCTTCCCACTCTCCAAAGTTCATTTCCCTTATCCTGTAATCTTTTTCAACAGGCAGGTTTAGAACATCTCCTATGATTGTAGCTGTTCTGTAAGCTCTTCTCAGGTCTGAGCTGATAATTTTCTGTATACAGAAATTTTTCAGATACTCCCCTGCAAGTCTTGCCTGAACAACACCTGCAGGTGTAAGGTCTGTGTCTATATGTCCCTGAACAATTCTCTTTGCATTAAACTCACTTTCTCCGTGTCTTATAAGTATAATCCTTTTCATCACAGCTCTATTAATACAGGTATTTCTTTACAGTCATTAAATTTTACACAGTGGATACATTCAGTCCAGACCTTCTGTGGAAGTTGGGATTTGTCTGTTTCCACGAAACCTAACTTCTTAAAAAATTCCGGGACATAGGTTAGAGCAAACACCTTTTTTATCCTAAGCTGTTTTGCCTCATCTATACATGCATTTACTATCTTTTTCCCTATTCCCATATGCTGGTATTCAGGTAAGACGGCAAGAGATTTTATTTCAGCAAGGTCTTCCCAGAATACATGGAGAGAACCTACCCCAACAATTTTTCCTCCTGTTTCATAAACAAAAAAGTCCCTTATGTTTTCGTATATGCTGTTCATACTCCGGGGGAGCAGTATTCCCTGAACAGCAAATATCTGAAGAAGCTGGAAAATCTGTGGAGCGTCCTTTACAGTGGCTTTCCTGAGCAATGGTTATTCCTTCTTTTTCCTTCTTCTTTTCTTTATTCTTTCTTCAAAACCTTTTATTGCTGTCTTGAGTACTTCATCTATATGCTCCACAAATATGAGATGAATGTCTCTTCTGGCAAAAGCGGGGATATCCTCCATAACTTCATCTCTGTTGTCTCTGGGAAGAACTACTGTATTTATTCCAGCCCTTTTTGCTGCAAGAATTTTTTCTTTTAACCCTCCAACAGGTAAAACTTTTCCTCTCAAAGTTATCTCTCCAGTCATTGCAACATCAGCTCTGACAGGAAGCTGTGTAAAAAGGGAACAGATAGCTGTTGCTATGGATATACCAGCTGAAGGACCATCCTTTGGTATTGCTCCTGCAGGAACATGGACGTGAATGTCGTATTTCTGAAAGTCTTTGGGGTCAATCTTATACTCTTCTGATTTTGATTTTACATAGGAAAGGGCAGTCATTGCAGATTCCTTCATTACATCTCCAAGGGAACCGGTCAGTATCAGCTGCCCTTTACCGGGCATTCTGGTTGCTTCAATCTTCAGTATTTCACCTCCAACTTCTGTCCATGCAAGACCTGTAACAACACCAATCTCATCTTCTTTCTCCTTTTCAGGCATGTATAAAGGTGCTCCTAAAAACTTTTTCACAAGGGATTTTGTTATCCTGTATTTCTTCTTTTTACCTGTGAGAGCAATTTCTTTTGCTATTTTTCTTAAAACAGCATTTATCTGTCTCTCTAAACTCCTGACCCCTGCTTCTCTTGTATAATGTCTTATCAGAAATTTCAGTCCAGCGTCTGTAAACTCAACATATTTAGATTTTAAACCTGTTTCTTTAAGCTGGCGGGGTATAAGATAATTTCTGGCTATATACAGTTTTTCCTCTTCAGAGTAGCCGGGTATTCGTATAATTTCCATTCTGTCAAGGAGAGGCCTTGGTATAGTATCAATCCTGTTCGCTGTACATATAAACATTACTTCAGAAAGGTCAAAGGGGACACCAAGGTAGTGGTCAACAAACTCTCTGTTCTGTTCTGGGTCAAGAACCTCAAGAAGTGCAGATGCAGGGTCACCTCTAAAGTCTGAAGCTAACTTATCCACCTCATCAAGCATCAAAACAGGATTTTTTGTTCCTGCCTGTTTAATTGCCTGAATAATTCTGCCAGGAAGAGCTCCAACATATGTTCTCCTGTGTCCCCTTATCTCTGCCTCATCTCTGACGCCACCTAAAGACTGTCTGACAAATTTTCTGCCAAGAGACCTTGCAATAGATTTACCTAAGGATGTTTTCCCAACACCTGGTGGTCCGACAAAACAGAGAATAGGGCCTTTTATTCCTTTTTCTTTTTTAAGTTTCTGAACAGCTAAATACTCAAGTATTCTTTCCTTTACTTTTTCAAGGTCGTAATGGTCTTCGTCTAACACTTTTTTTGCCCTTTTAAGGTTTAACCGATCTTTCGTTCTTTTGTCCCATGGAAGTTCTACGAGCCAGTCAAGGTATGTTCTTATAACTCCTGCTTCTGCTGAATCAGGATGCATCTTTTCAAGCCTTTTCAGCTGTTTCTCTGCTTCTTTTCTTACCTCTTCAGGCATTCCAGACTCTTCAATTTTTTTCTGATACTGCTCTACCTCTTCCTGCCTTTCATCCTTTTCTCCAAGCTCTTCCTGAATGGCTTTTATCTGTTGTCGCAGAAAGTATTCTCTCTGGTCCTTTTCCATGGACTCCCGGGCGGCTGTTCTTATCTTGTGCTGTATCTCTAAGAGACCAACTTCTTTCAGTAGAAGGTCGTGAACCTTTCTCAGTCTTTCTAATGGGTCAATTATCTCTAATATAGACTGGGCCTGCCCAGATTTCAGGTCTAATATGGAGGCTACCAGGTCTGCAAGTTTTCCCGGTTCTTCAACAGACTTTATAATGTCTAAAAGGTCCGGAATTATCTGTTTGCCCAGTCCTACAGCTTTGTCTATAAGGTCTTTTATTGAGTGTTTTAAAGCTTCAACCTCTATGTTTTCCTCATATCTTTCTTTTTCTTCAAATACCTGTATCTTTACTTTATACAGGTCAGCCTCTTTTCTCAGTTCCTGTATCTTTCCTCTTGCAACTCCCTGAACTCAAAATTTTTATTCTGTCATCGTCTAACCTCATCATTCTCAGTATAGTCGCTACTGTTCCTGTCTGGTAAAGGTCATTTCCCCGTGGCTCTTCGATATCTTTGTCCTTCTGCAAAGACAGAAATATATATCTGTCATAATTTTCTATAGCCTCTTCAATAGCTTTTATGGAAAAAGGTCTTCCAACGAATATAGGAAATACCATGTAAGGAAAAATGACAAGGTCCCTGACAGGTAAGAGGGGAAGTTCTTCCGGTATAGGTATTTCCAACAGTTCCTCTTCGTAAGGTGGTTGTAGCATTCTTACCTCCTGATTATAATAGTTGTTGTGGTAAACATAATTTTCCCTGCAGATTTAGGAACTTTTTTATAGTTAAAACGCCGTTTTTCAGTGTTGCAGATGCCCTGCTCAAATCAACAGCCGTTTTAAAGACAATCTTTCTCTTAAATTTTCCAGATAACCTTTCCATCAGCAGAAAGTTTCTTCCGCAGACTGGCTTTCTGAAACCTGTTATTTCAAGATAGTTATCATAACCTTTTATATCTATTTCTTCAGGTTCTACTCCGGGCAGGTCTACAAAAATCACAAATTCCTCTTTGTCTTCTATTATGTCAACAGGCGGTTTTTGGGTTCCTATAGCAGACATGGAAAAACCTCACAGTTTGTATAATCTGAATTATACCTTATTATTTTTTAAAAAATCATCAAAACTTCTGTTTTCTTCCATGTACTGAAGCATTTTTCTGTCTGTTTCAGACAGACCTGCTTTTTTTAAAAGTTCAGGTCTTTTTTTCAGGGTGTTTTCTATCTGTTTCCACCTTCTCCACAGTTTTATTACTCTGTGATTTCCAGACCTTAAAACTTCAGGAATTTCCATATCTCTGTATACAGGTGGTCTCGTGTAGTTTGGATATCCTAATAGTCCATCTGAAAAAGAGTCAGCTCTGAGACTGTCGGCATCTCCTACCACTCCTGGAACCAGCCTTATTACTGCGTCCATTATAACTAAAGCAGCAGGCTCTCCACCAGACAGGACAAAATCCCCAATAGAAACCTCTTCATCTACAATACTTTTTACCCTCTCGTCAACTCCTTCGTATCTTCCACATATAATTAAAATATTATCTTTTTGAGAAAGCTCCTGAGCAAATTTCTGGTCAAATCTTCTTCCCCATGGTTCTCGTTATCAGGACGTGGGTGGTCTGCCATTTTTAGATATATCCTCATATGCTCTGAATAGTAGGCTCAGGTTTAAGGAGCATTCCGGGACCTCCCCCATAAACCACATCGTCAATAGTTCTGTGTTTATCTGTTGCATAGTCCCTCAGGTTTACAGGATTTATCTGAACTATGCCCTTTTTGATAGCCTGTGAAACAATTCCCGTATTTATAAACCCGTCAAAGAAACGTGGAAATATAGTGAGAATATGGAATTTTTTCATCTTTCCTGCATTTATAGGGTTTAGCCAGTGGCCTCTGATAAGCCGGATTCTGTTTGTGCAGCCATTTGTCTCAGCTCCCTACCCGTGGAGGTAAGCCTTCCAAGGCTTTCGGGCGGGCAACCCTCAGACCTCCACCTATTTGGGATTGCTCCGGAAGGGGGTTGCCAGCTACCGCCGTCGCCGACGGCACTGGTGGGCTCTTACCCACCCTTTCACCTTTACCTGTCCGGATAAGCCATTCGGTGTTTCCACCTACATGCGAGCTTATCGGGACAGGCAGTCTGCTCTCTGTGGCCCTTTCCGCAGGGTTGCCCCTGCCTGCCTTTCGGCAGCTTCCTGCCCAGTGGAGTCCGGACTTTCCTCCCCTGTAAAGGGGCGGCTGCTTCAGAGACCACTGGCGGAAAATATTATAATGCTGTTATAAAATCTTTGCAATACTGAAACGCCACTGTATAATGTAAGAAAAAACAGAGGGAAAGATTATGTTCAGAGTTTTTTACTCTTTTACTGTTTTACTGTTCCTGTTTTCTTTATCGTTTGCTTCAGAAAAGGTAGTGTTTATTGACATTCAGAAGGTTGTTACATCTTCAAAGGCAGGAGTATCAGCACAGGCTGAGCTTGAAGCACAGGCTAAAAAGTTCAAGGAGGAGATAGAAAAAAAACAGAAAGCAGGAGAATCTCCTTCACAGGTTCAGGCTTTTGCGGAGCAAAAACAGAGAGAGCTTATGGAAAAACGACAGAAAATAGCACAGAAGTTTATGGAAACACTCCAGAAGGCAATAACAGAATATTCCCAGTCAAAGGGTTATAAGCTGGTTCTGGATAAAAACAGTCTTCTGTATGGAAAGCCTGAGCTTGACGTTACAGATGATTTTCTGAAATTTTTTGATGATAGATACAGCACTGTCAGGTGATGTCTGTTATAGCCCTGCTTACAGATTTTGGTTACAGAGATGGTTTTGTAGGAGCTGTAAAGGGGGTTATAAAGAGTATAAACAGTGGAGCGGAAATAATAGACATATCCCACGGAATAGAATCCTTTAACATCTTAGAAGGAGCCCTTGTGCTGAATGCTACATACAGATATTTCCCTGAAAAAACTGTGTTTGTATGTGTGGTTGACCCGGGAGTAGGG
Source organism: Persephonella sp. (assembly GCA_030949555.1). Lineage (GTDB taxonomy): Bacteria > Aquificota > Aquificia > Aquificales > Hydrogenothermaceae > Persephonella_A. Next base: position 12,380 of record JAUZSJ010000030.1, read on the forward strand.
ACAGAGAGAAAACCAATAGCTGTTGAAACAAAAAAGTATTACTTTGTGGCCCCCGACAATGGAATTTTATCCCTTGCTCTCAAAAACGAAAAAGTCAGAGCTATCTATCATATCAGCAATGAGAGATATCTTTTAGAGAGAGATACAGAAACATTTCACGGTAGAGACATATTTGCTCCGGCTGCTGCCTACATATCAAAAGGTGTTAAACTGTCACAGCTTGGTGATATGCTGAGAGATTACAAAAGGATAAAAATCCCTGAGGTCAGAGAAGATGACGGTTATGTTGTAGGTGAAATAATCATGTTTGATAAATTTGGAAATGGTATAACGAATATTTCATCTCTGCCAGAGGAGTTTAAAGATATAACTGTAAAAAATTTTAAAATAAAAAGCAAATAGTGCTCGAAACTTTTTAGAAGGAGACAAAACAGCCTGAACCTGATAAGGGGAAGCTTTGGTTTTTATGAGGTATTTACTCCTCAGGGAAGTGCAAGGAAAAAGTTCAGGCTAAATGTTGGAGATGAAATAAAAATAAAGGTGAGGTAAGGATGTTTATTATAAGATGTTCTTCCTGTAGGTTTGAGATTAAAAACGAAAGGGAAGTGAGGCTTTATGGGGGGGTTGAGGTGGCAATGAAGATTGTTGGTATTGGAGGCTCTCCTCCAGAAATAAAGAGAAAAACAGCAGCTATATTCAATAAGTATAAAGTTCCCTGTCCAAAGTGTAAAAAAACGGATATATGGACGTGGTTATAGCTCTTTTTTAATTCTTTTTTCTGTCTCTTTAACAATCTCTTCAATAGACATTTCTGGATAAACAGGCTTTAGAAATTTCAGTTTTATTCTGTAAGGTTTAGGAAATCTACTTCCTATAGGAAAAGCCTGGAATGCTCCAGATATAACGACAGGAACAACAGGAACCTGAAGGATTTTTGAAAGGATAGCAAAAGACTTTTTGAATGGTAGAAGTTTTCCATCTCTTGTTCTTGCCCCTTCTGGAAATATCACAACATTTTTTCCTCTTCTCAGCAGTGAGGCTGTTTTTTGTAACGAGGCTTTCAGGTCTTTGTTTATGTTGATGGTGGGTGACATGGAACCCTTGCTTCATCTTTTCTCAGCCCTTCAGGGAAGTAAATTTCCTCGGCTAAGAAGTAGGTATTTTTCAGCAGTTTGTCTGGCAGAGCGGATACTATAAGAAATCCATCTAAAAAGCTCTGATGATTGGGGGCAAGGATAAAGGGACTGTCAGGAAGGTTTTCAATGCCTGAAATGTCTAAATGGAAATACAGCTTAAAAACAGGTCTGAGCACTCTTTTAAGTAAGATAAGGGGATTTTTCTCTGAAATGTCAGGGGGATACTTCCCCTTTAGTATCTTTTCCCAGTCTATCTGTTCTGGCTTAAATTTTGTTTTTAATCTGTTTATAAAAGTGGATAACTGTTGAACTGTAAGCCCTGCATTTAAACTCTGTGATACAGACACTCCAATGTTGTTTCAATAAAAGCGAGCAGTTCAACCTTATCAAGAGAGTCCAATCCTAAATCAATCTCTATATGGCTGTCTGGATATATCTTTCTCTTTGATACTGTGTGGAGGTATTCTTTTAGTATTCTGTATTCTTCATTTTCTGGTTCTTTAATCTCTCTTTCTTCAGGTATCTGATTAATAAACCTGTCTAACATAAATCTTCTGATTTTTCCTAAGCGTGTTTTAGGAAGTTCCTCTTTTACTGTGATGAAGTTAGATATTCTTTTGTAATCTGGGAGTGTCTGGTTTACCCTGTCTATAACTTCCCATTTTAATGTTTCATATAGATTAATGATACCTTCCTCCTCAACCTTTTTAAAATCAGGGTGAATAACGGCTGTCAGCTTTCCATCTTTGTAAGTTACAGCAACTTCTTTAACAATTTCAGATGCTTTTTTTATTCTGTTTTCTAACTCTTCCGGGTTGATATTTTTTCCCGATGGAAGAACAATAATCTCTTTTTTTCTACCTGTTATGTATAAATAGCCTTCATCGTCAACATAACCTAAGTCTCCTGTGTAAAACCATCCATCTTTTATCACCTTCTTTGTTTCATCTGGCTTTTTCCAGTAGCCTTTCATAACGTTATTTCCCTTAATCAGTATCTCCCCATCTTCTATTCTGACCTGAACACCTTTAATAGGTTTTCCTACAGAGCCAAGCTTTATTTTATCTGGAGGGTTAAAGGATACGATAGGAGATGTTTCCGTGAGACCGTATCCTTCTATTACTGTAAATCCTAAAGCCCACAGGTCTTTTGCCACATCAATGTCTAACTTGGCTCCTCCACTGACAAAGTATCTGATATTTCCTCCAAAAGCATGATGGACTTTTTTAAACAGAAGTTTACTGATTTTCTGATTGTTTATCTTTTTACTGAATTTGAAGAGAGCTTTTGCCACCAGGTTTTTGTTTATCTGCTCTACTATTTTCCTGTGAAACAGCTCGTATAAGCGAGGAACGCCTACTAAAACTGATATCCTGTTTTTCTGGAGATTTTTCAGTATTTCTTCAGCGGAGATGGTGCTTATGAAAGATATCTTTGCTCCAATGTATAGAGGGTAGAGCATGCAGACCATTAAGGGGTAGGAGTGGTGAAAGGGTAGTATGGCAATGGTGCTGTCTCTGTGAGATGCTATTGCTGTTTCTTCAAGCCCTTCAATGTTTGAGATAAGATTTTTGTAGGACAGCATGACTCCTTTAGGCTTTCCTGTTGTTCCTGAAGTGTAAAGAATAACAGCAGTATCCTCAATGTCAGAGTTATGTTTTTTATATTTTTCCTTACTTTTTTTTATCTCTTCAAATCTCAGTACCTCAGGTTTATGCTGAGACAAACTGACAGCTTTTTCTGTATCTTCTTTTTTCTCCTGAGATGTGATGATATAGGAAGGAGTGGCATCATCTATGATGTATGCAAATTCCTCCGGTGTTAACATAAAGTCAACAGGAACTGGAATACCTCCCTTCTCCCATACAGCAAAAAAGCTGTAAATCCATTCAGGCCTGTTGTAAAAATATATACAAACCCTGTCTCCTTTTTTTATTTTGAGGAAGGAAGCATACTGTTCTATATTATTTTTAACTTCTTCATATAAAATTCTTCTATCTTCAACAATAAGCTCTGATTTTTCCGAAATTTTAATCATAGTTATAAATATCTTTCTTTTATACAGACTTGACAATTCTTTAATTTTATTCTAAATTATTCTGTCCTTGGTCGAGCCGCTAGCTCAGCTGGTAGAGCACCGGTCTTTTAAACCGGTGGTCCCGGGTTCGACCCCGGGACGTGCTCACCATCTGCCCCCGTCGTCTCCAGCAGGCCTAGGACACCGGCCTTTCACGCCGGCGACACGGGTTCGAATCCCGTCGGGGGCATTTTTCATTTACGGTCGGTTAGCTCAGATGGCTAGAGCGCCTGCCCGACACGCAGGAGGTCGGAGGTTCGAATCCTCCACCGACCACTTTTCTATTTTTCTTTCTTATTGAAATTTCACTGTTTCCTTCTTATTTTTAATGTTAGACAAATATCCTGGAGGTTTTTAATAATGAGAGTATATGTAAAGGAGGAAGGAGGACAGGTTTCGCTTATTAACGCTGTAAGTGGGGAGGAAGTGGGAAGATTTACTGATATTTCTGAAGCCGTCAAATATTCTCTGGATAACGGTTATCAGCTTCCCTTAAGAGTCGGTTGATGGTGAGTTTGTAACTGATAAAAAAGGAAATCCTGTTTATATAGATGAGAAGGGAATACTGGAACTTGCAGACGGTACTCTTTTAGAAGGATGCAGAATATGTCCAAAATGCGGATGGATTGCCTACTGGGAGGAGGTTTTAGATGAAGATAAAGAACCAAGGGAGTGCTATGTGTGCCCTCACTGTGGATATGTTTTTGAATGTACTCCTAGGGAGGAAGATATAGGAGCAGGGGATTAACAATCCCCTTTATGCCTGACTTTTTTCCTTTTCTGGGGTTTCTACTTTTTTCTCTTCTTTTATTTCAGGCTCAAGCTCTTTTGCTTTTACAATCTTTTCTTCTTTTTCCTCTTCACCGCTCAGGGAGTTTTTAAAACTTCTTATACCTTCTCCAAGTCCTCTTCCAATCTCAGGTAGCTTCCTTGCCCCAAAAAGAAGGAGAAGTATACCAAAAATAAGCAAAAGCTCTGGGATACCTATACCGCCAAACATATATATCCTCCTTACATACCTTTTAATTTTTTGACAGCGTTAATTATATCATCAATAGAGTTTTCTATTTTTTTAGGTTCCCACACGTGAACAATTCTACCTTCAGAGTTTATTAGAAATGCAGTGCTGACTATTTTCTCCTTCTCTATGCCGTGAATATCAACCACTCATAAACGCCGTATCCCTTAATCGTTTCCATTGCCGGGTCACTGAGCATTAAAAATTTTATATTGTGGTCGTGTTTAAATCTTTTATGTTCTTCAACAGGGTCAGCATCTATCAGAACAGGAGTAACATCTAACTCTATAAGTTTCTCAAGATTTTCCTTTAAAGGACAGCCACTTCTGTCACATCTGCTTTTTTCTTCTGTTGAGGTGAAGTAAAGAAGGATGTATCTGTTTTTCCCTAATAGGTCAGAAAGACTTACCTTTCTCCCGTCTGCTTCGTAGAGGTGAAATTCAGGAGCTATTTCTCCCACTTTTCTCAGTTTATCCTTGGCCATAACGAACCTCCTTCTTACTTTTCAGGTCTTGTAATAACTCATCCATATGCTGAAATCTATGATTTCCGCCGGGAAACATTTTCACATCGAAGCCTTTAAAATATTCAGCTGTTTTTTTGCTGTCTAACAGTTCATCACCCTCGTCAAGATAAATATACAGTTTATCTTTTATCTTTTGAAGCTCTGTTAGAGGAACTTCAATTTTTTTTAGAAAATCAAGATACTCTTCCTTGAACTCATACTCTTCATCTGTTTTATAATTTTTCTGTTTTCCCACCTCTGTTTTAAGGTCCTGTGAAGGTTTAACAGATGGATTTATAACTACCCCGGGAATATCAAATCTGTATGAGAGATACAGTGTGTATGCACCTCCCAAAGAAGTTCCAACCAAAAGCAAAGGTTCTTCATTTTTTATATTTCTGATTATAAACTCAAGCAGAGAAATTGCCTTTTCTGGATTGTAAGGGAGATTCAAAGAGAGAACATTTTCGTCCCCAAAGAACTGTTTCAACTTGTTCACCTTGTCCCCATATCCAGCAGAGTTAAAACCGTGGATGTATATAACTTTCATACTGAGATCCCTTGAAAAAATTTGTCTTTATATTATATTAGTGAATCTGTAAATTGCAAATAAAAAGCTGTTGACAATAAAGAGTAGTTTATATATAATTTTTGCCTCAGTTATTAAGCTGGCGTAGCTCAGTCGGCAGAGCAGGTGATTTGTAATCACCAGGTCGTGGGTTCAAGTCCCACCGCCAGCTCTTGAAGAGAATATGTGGAGGAGTCGCCTAGCCTGGCCAATGGCGGGAGACTGTAAATCTCCTGGCGTAAGCCTGCGCAGGTTCGAATCCTGCCTCCTCCACCATCAGGATGTGCGGGAGTAGCTCAGCTGGTAGAGCATCTGCCTTCCAAGCAGATGGTCGCGGGTTCGAGTCCCGTCTCCCGCTCCATTAAAAATCCCTTTACAAAGTCTCAATATCTCTGTTATAATATTTTTTTGCTTGTAAAACTCTGCTGTTTTGCCCACGTAGCTCAGTCGGCAGAGCACACCCTTGGTAAGGGTGAGGTCGGCGGTTCAAGTCCGCTCGTGGGCTTAAGAGAGGTTAAAACCAAAGGAGGTAAAGAAAGTAATGGCGAGAGAGAAGTTTGAGAGGAAGAAAGAGCACGTAAACGTGGGGACGATAGGACACGTAGACCACGGGAAGACGACATTAACAGCGGCGATAACATACGTATTATCAAAGAAAGGGTTAGCCCAGTTTATAGGGTACGGGGACATAGATAAAGCACCAGAGGAAAGGGACAGGGGAATCACAATCAACATCACCCACGTAGAGTATGAGACAGAGAAGAGGCACTATGCTCACGTGGACTGTCCAGGGCACGCAGACTACATCAAGAACATGATAACAGGGGCAGCCCAGATGGACGGGGCTATACTTGTAGTATCAGCGGCGGACGGGCCAATGCCTCAGACAAGGGAGCACGTGTTGCTTGCCAGACAGGTAAACGTACCATACATAGTAGTATTTTTAAACAAGTGCGACATGGTAGATGACGAGGAGCTGTTAGAGCTTGTGGAGTTAGAGGTAAGGGAGCTGTTGAACAAGTATGAGTTTCCAGGGGACGAAGTTCCAGTAATCAGAGGTTCAGCACTTGGGGCACTGAACGACGAGGAGAAATGGGTACAAATCAATAGAAGAGCTGCTCAATGCGATGGACGAGTACATACCAACACCAGAGAGGCGATACAGACAAACCATTTCTTATGGCGATAGAGGACGTATTTACCATATCAGGGCAGTGGCACAGTAGTAACAGGAAGAGTAGAGAGAGGAACACTGAAAGTAGGGGACGAGGTAGAGATAGTAGGGTTATCAGAGGAGATAAGGAAGACAGTAGTAACAGGTATAGAGATGTTCAGGAAGACGTTAGACGAGGCAGTAGCAGGAGATAACGTAGGGGTGCTACTCAGGGGAGATAGGAAAGGACGAAGTAGAGAGGGGTCAGGTATTGGCAGCACCGGGGACAATAACACCCCACAAGAAGTTCAAGGCACAGGTTTACATACTATCCAAAGAGGAAGGAGGAAGGCACACACCATTTTTCCTTGGGTACAGGCCACAGTTTTACATCAGGACAGCTGACGTAACAGGGACAGTAGTGGAGCTGCCAGAGGGGCAGGAGATGGTAATGCCAGGGGATAACGTAGAGCTTACAGTAGAGTTAATGGAGCCAGTAGCTATAGAAGAGCAGATGAGATTTGCAATCAGGGAAGGTGGTAGAACTGTTGGTGCTGGTGTCGTTACTAAAATAATTGAGTAATAAGGGGATAGGATAATGCCAAGAGAGATTATTACTTTAGCCTGCACAGAGTGTAAGAGAAAAAATTACACAACCACAAAAAACAAGAGAAAGCATACAGAGAGGTTGGAGCTTAAAAAATACTGTAAGTTCTGTAGAAAGCATACCCTTCACAGGGAAATTAAGTAAAATGGGGCAATAGCTCAGTTGGTAGAGCACGGGACTCCAAATCCCGCGGTCGGGGGTTCGAGTCCTCCTTGCCCCGCTTATCTGGTGAGAAAATGAAGATAAATGAGGTGCCAAATTTCCTGAAGGAAGTTCAGGAAGAACTTAAGAAGGTTAGCTGGCCTTCAAGGAAGCTTGTGAAAAATGCCACAATTGCAGTGATAATTTTTACACTGCTTGTGTCAGTATATCTGTGGGGACTGGACATACTGTTCGACAGGCTGTTTAACTACCTTTACAAATAAGAAGGGGTAAATTGATGTCAGAAGAGAAAAAGAAGAGCTTGAAAATAAAGAAATAAAAAAAGAGGAAAACAAAAAGAAATGGTATGCCCTTTACACCCAGTCTAATTTAGAGATAAGGGCAAAAGAAAATCTTTTGAGAATGCTTGAACTTAACAATATGAAACATTTAGTAGAAAAAGTGCTTGTCCCGGCTGAAGAGAAGGTTGTAATAAAGTCTATGGGTAAAGAGAGATACAGACTTTCTCTAAAAGGAGCAAACAGAGAAATAGAAGTAATGGGAAAAAAGGGGGTAACAAAGTTTGTAATAGAAGATGGAAAAGTGAAGGTAGTAGAAAGCGTTGAAGGAGATGAGCAGTGTGTAAGCCACAGTCCAATTTTTAAACCAGGGCAGAAAATACAGTGTAAAGAAAACAAAACGGAAGCGAAGATAATATTAGAAAACAAAATATTCCCAGGGTATCTTCTCATAAAAGCAGAGCTGAATGACGACCTTATAGACCTTATAAAGAAAACCCCTTATATAATAGGATTTGTCAGTGCAGGTGGATTTCCTGTTCCACTGGACGAGAAAGATATAAAGAAAGTTTTAGGACAGATAGAAAAAGGAGCTCCTAAAGTTAAAAAGCTGCTCTTCCAGAAAGGAGATCCAGGTCAGAGTTATAGAAGGCCCATTCATGAATTTTACAGGAACAGTGGAAGAGGTAATTCCAGAGAAAGAGAAACTTATCGTATCTATATCAATATTTGGAAGGTCTACACCGGTTGAACTTGAGTTCTCCCAGGTGGAAAAGATCTAAAAGACTCAAGGAGGTGTATTTTTAATGGCTAAAAAAGTAGTAGGAACTATTGAGCTGATGATTCCGGCTCAACAGGCATCGCCATCACCACCTGTTGGTCCTGCACTGGGTCAGCACGGTGTGAATATTATGGAGTTTGTAAAAAGTTTCAATGCTGCCACATCTGAGATGAAACCAGGAACTATTGTTCCTGTTGTTATTACGGTTTATGCTGATAGGTCTTTCACGTTCATACTGAAAACACCACCAGCATCTTACCTGTTAAAAGAGGCTGCCGGTATTAAGAAGGGAGCATCGGACCCTAAAGAGAGAAAAGGTTGGCAAGGTGACAAAAGAACAGCTAAAAGAGATTGCAGAGCTGAAGATGAAAGACCTGAACACGGAGGACATAAATCAGGCAATGAAGATTATAGCAGGAACAGCCCGTTCAATGGGAATTGAAGTAGAAGGATTGGAGGCGTAGCCATGGCAAAAAGAGGAAAGAAGTATTTAGAGGCTCTGAAGCTTATTGATAAAGATAAACTTTACACATTAGAGGAAGCTGTTGACCTGCTCAAAAAAATGGAAGAGGTTATGCAGAGAAAGTTTGATGAGACTGTTGAACTCATATTCCGCCTTGGTGTTGACCCAAAATACGCAGACCAGATGGTAAGGGGGTCTGTGGTTCTACCACACGGGCTTGGTAAGGAGCTGAAGGTGCTGGTTATTACGCAGGGGGAAAAGGTGAAAGAAGCTGAAGAAGCAGGAGCTGATTATGTTGGCGGAGAAGAACTGATTAACAAGATACTTAATGAAAACTGGCTTGATTTTGATATTGTTATTGCAACTCCAGACATGATGCCGAAAGTTGCAAAGTTAGGTAGGATTTTTAGGTCCAAGGGGATTAATGCCAAACCCAAAAGTGGGAACAGTAACACAGGACATAAAAAAAGCTGTTACAGAAGCAAAGAAAGGTAGGGTTGAATTTAAAGTAGATAAAACAGGAAATCTCCATATTCCTATTGGTAAAATATCCTTTGATAAACAGAAATTGGTAGAGAATGCTCTTGAAGTTATAGATACTGTACAGAAACTCAGGCCTTCAGGATTGAAAGGACAGTACATGAAAAATCTTGTGATAAAAACAACGATGAGTCCATCAGTTAAATTGGATTTAAATACAGTTTTAAGAACACTTGAAGCAAAAGCAGCCTAATTTGGAGGAATAAGAGATGTCAGCAACACAGGTGAGAAAATCTATATTAATAAAACAGCAGTTAGTGGATGAAGTAAGGGAGAAGATAGATAGAGCAAAGCTAATGGTTATATTTGATTTTACAGGCATTGATGCCAATGCAATGGCAGATTTCCGGAAGGAAATAAAGAAAAAAGACGCTGAAATTAAAGTTATTAAAAACACTGTGCTTTACAGGGCTTGTAATGGTACAGAACTTTATGATAAAATTGATATTTTCAGAGGACCATCTGCTGTTGTGTTTGCATATGAGGATATTGTAGCAGCGGCAAAAGCTCTGAAGGAGTTTTTAAAGGAAAATGAGTCTGCAAAGGTTAAGGCTGGACTTGTTGAAGGAAGCTATGCTACACCAGAGAAGATTGAAGAACTTGCATCACTGCCAGGCAGAGAAGAGCTCCTTGCACAGCTGTTTGCTACAATGATGGCACCAGTTACTAACTTTGTAAGAGTGCTCAATGCAGTACCACAGAAAGCGGTTATGGTGCTGAATGCTATAAAGGAAGAAAAAGAGAAACAGAGCTAAATAAATTTTAGAAAAAAATTAAGGAGGTTTTAATACTATGGCAACAATCTCAAAGGAAGAAATTAAGGAAGCTATCAAAAACATGACTGTTTTAGAACTTGCAGAGCTTGTTAAAGAGCTTGAAGAAGAGTTTGGCGTTTCTGCTGCTGCAATGGTCGCTGCTGCTCCTGCAGCTGGTGGTGCTGGTGCTACTGCTGCAGCAGAAGAAAAAACAGAGTTTGATGTAATACTCCAGAGCCCAGGGGATAAGAAAATCAACGTTATCAAAGTTGTTAGAGAAATCACAGGACTTGGTCTCAAAGAGGCTAAAGAACTTGTTGACTCTGCTCCAAAACCTGTTAAAGAGGGAGTATCAAAAGAAGAGGCGAACAGATTAAAGCAAAACTTGAAGAAGCAGGTGCTACTGTCGAAGTTAAGTAAGTTGACAGTTAAGAACAATTATCAGAGTAGCTTATAGATACAAGGCAGGCCATTTTAATGGGATGGTCTGCCTTTATTTATTTCTGCATATAACAGAATAAGTTTAAATAAAACGCAAAAAGGTGGTGCAGTATGAGAAACATAGAAAAATTGCCTTTCAATCCACTTAGAAAAAATCTTTCCAGAAGAAAAGAAGTACTACAACCTCCTGATTTGCTTCATGTTCAGAAAAAATCCTTTGAGGATTTTATTCAGTTTTACAAAAATCCGTATGAAAGGGAAGATAAAGGACTTCACGGAATATTTAAAAGCTCATTTCCATTTGAAGATCCAAACGGACAGATAACAATAAATTACATAGCATATGAAGTTGGCGATTGGGAATGTGGAAAGTGTAGAAAATCTGTAAAAGATGATAATGAGCATGTAGGGGGTCCAGGAGTTCCATGTCCATACTGCGGAGGAGTTCTTATATATAAAGAAAAAAATACTGTTGAGGAGTGCAAGTATAAGGGATTGACATACAGTGCTCCTCTGAGAGTTCTGTTAGAACTGGTTATTAATCAGATAGACCCTGAAACAGGAGAGATTATTCCTAAAACAATTAAAAAACAGAAAGTATACTTTGGAGATGTGCCACTTCTTACAGAGCATGCTTACTTCGTAATAAATGGTTCTGAAAGGGTCATTGTTTCTCAGCTTATAAGGTCTTCTGGAATATTCTTTGAGGCAAAAGAAGATAAAACAAAGGATATTTTAACAAGAATTATATACAAAGGTTCTGTTATTCCAGAAAAGGGGTCAAGACTGGAGTTTGAGCATGCAACAAATATTGAGCTATTTCACGCAAAGATAGACAGAAGGAAATTACTGGGAACCACAGTACTGAGAGCTTTTGGTCTTGATACCGCCTACAAAATACTTAAGAAGTTTTACAGTGACGTAAAAAGATTTGCAGTTCAGAATGGGGAAATTTTAGATGAAAAAGGGGTTTCTTACACTCCAGAACAACTTATGGAGCAACTCCAGAATGATGAGATATTTATCACATATACAGCAGAGGAAAAGGATGAGAGGGGAAATGTTGTTACGATAAGAAAAGAGATTGCCGTAGAGCCTGAGTATTTAGATAAATATCTTCTGGATAGAAGACTGAATATTGAAGAGATTGTTGCCATATCTCCATTTGTATTCAGAAAGTCTCCGTATGGAAATATAATCGTTGAGACATTGAAAAAAGACCAGCCCCAGATTAATGCAATGTTTACATTCAGAGATGCTGCAAGGGTTGATATTTACAGAAAGATGAGGCCAACAGACACAGCTGTTATGGATCCTTAAGCATTTCTGAGAAGGGCAAATGAGCTTTTTGAAAATATATTTTACGACCCACAGCGATACGACCTGTCAAAGGTTGGTAGAGTAAAACTGAATGCTAAAGTGCATGAGATTCCGGAAACGATAAAACCTCTTGACCTTGAAACAGTTCTTGAAGACCTGCCACCTCTTGCGTTTGCAGAAGATACTAAGATAGGAAAGGAAACTTATCCTGAAGGAACAAAGATAGATAAAACCATCGTAGAAAAACTGAAAAATAGCAAATTTAAAGAGATAAAAGTAAAACCTTACCTTGAAGATGAGGCAAGATTTATACTCTTTCCAGATGTTGTGGCAATAGTTAAGTATCTTTTAGAGCTCAGGCTTGGTAAGAAAGAGTTAGATGACATAGCACACCTTGGAAACAGAAGAGTCAGACCGGTTGGAGAACTTCTTGAGAATCAGACGAGACTTGGTCTTGTCAGGATGAATAAAGCCTTTAGAGACAGGGTGGCCACAGTTGACATTGAAGACCCTAACCTGAAAGTGGCAGACATGATAAACCCCCGTTACGTTACAGGTTCCATATTAGAATTTCTGAAAGGTGGGCAGCTTTCCCAGTTTATGGATCAGGCAAACCCCCTTGCAGAACTTACTCATAAAAGAAGACTTTCCGCACTTGGTCCTGGAGGTCTTACAAGGGACAGTGCAAAGTTTGAGATAAGGGACGTTCATCCTACTCATTACGGAAGGGTATGTCCGATAGAAACGCCTGAAGGACAGAACATTGGTCTTATATCATCTATGACGGTTTATTCCACTATAAATGAGTTTGGATTTTTGGTTTCTCCTTACAGAAAGGTAAAGAACGGCGTGGTTACAGAAGAGATAGAGTATCTGTAGCTTACGATGAGGAAAATACGTAATTGCCCAGGCAAACGCTCCAATAGATGAGAATGGTAGATTTATAAACGAAAGAGTTCTTGCAAGAGCAAAAGGAGATATAAGACTTGTTTCCACTGAAGCGGCACGAAAGTTCCGAAAGGTCAACGATAACGCGGTGTGAAAACGGT
>JAUZSJ010000031.1 GCA_030949555.1 Persephonella sp.
CGGTGCCCTCAGATTTAGATTGTTTAACCGTTTTCGCATTTATCAGTGAAAGTACTTTTCAGCGTTTCGCTCATCATATCTTGGAAATATAACGCTTTTTACTGAATGTTTTGAAGGAAACATTCAAAGGCTATCTGCATAAGGGAAGCTTACAGGGTTTAGAGAGATTTTAGAAAAACACCACGAAGTGATGATTCGGTCGCTATATTCAGGAGTATCTTTCCCATCAGGAAAGGATTAAAAATCTTTCAGATTCTGGATGAATATAGACATTGAGAATAGGCGTCTGTATCCTTCTTTATGACCTTGACGAGGACATACAGATAGAAATTCTCAAGGGCTCTACCTGTGAAAGAGGCTGTAAGAATATTGATAACATTTTCCACAGGGAGATATCAAAGATCATAGATAAGCTTCCTGTTGAGCTTCAGAATGCAATACTGGAGAAATTAGCAGAAGAAGAAAAGGAAGAGCTTAAAAGAGCTCCATATCTTACGGTGAAGAGAGTAAAAGGCTTGCACACTCCTCATAAGTATGAAGATTACATAGCTGTAGAGGGAGAAAAAACTGTTGAGGAAGTTCTGAATGTTATAAGAAGTGCACCAGAAGATATTGAGGTTGTTTATATATATATGTTGTTGACAAAAAGAAAGACTTATTGGAGTAGTATCTATAAAGGAAGTTCTGACAGCTCCCCCAAATGCTCAGATAAAGGATATAATGACTACAGATGTTATATCTATAAGGTCTGATGCAACAAAAAGTGAAGCCATAGACATTTTCCAGAGATACGACCTTCTGATAATACCTGTTGTAGACGAAAATGATGAACTGATAGGTGTTATATACATTGACGACATATTAGACGCCATAACAGAAAAAACCACCGAAGACTTTTTCAAAATGGCAGGAGCACAGGAAGAAGAGCTATTTTACACAAATCAGATTCTGAAGACGGCAAAACTGAGGCTTCCGTGGCTGTTGGTTGTGGTGTTTGGAGAGATGGTTTCTGCATTTATCATCAGTATGTTTGACTTTACAATAAGACAGTTTTTACCAATTGTCTTTTTTCTTCCTTTAGTTGCTGCTGTTTCAGGTATGATAAGTTCTCAGTCTGCTGTTATAACTGCAAGAGGTCTTGCCACAGGAAAGATAACAGAATACTTTAAGGATTTCCTAAACTTCCTGCTCAGAGAGGTAAAGGTAGCATTAATCATAGCTTTTGTCGTTGCTACAATTGTCGGAGCAATATCATCTCTGTGGTTAAGCACTCATATTATAGGTATTGTTATAGGCACTGCCCTTTTTCTTAATGTGGTTATTGCTGCATTTACAGGGGGACTGCTCCCTTACATCTCCCTGAAGATACACAAGGACCCAACAGTGGCAACAGGTCCCATCACTCTTACCCTGAACGACATAATAGGAATACTCATATACCTGGGTAGTGCCACATTTTTCCTTAAGTACCTGAAAATTTAATCTGTCAGCTCTCCCTCAAAATATTTCTGGTAAGCCATCATATCTAACAGTCCATGACCACTGAGATTAAACAGTATAACTTTAGGGTTCTCCTGTTTCTCTGCACTTTACAGCTTCATCTATCGCCACCTTTACTGCGTGGGCAGATTCTGGAGCAGGAACTATTCCTTCTGTTCTGGCAAAGTCCACTGCTGCTTTGAATACATCTGTCTGTTTTACAGCTACAGCTTCTATCAAACCTTTATCATAAAGCTTTGATATTATTGGAGCCATCCCGTGGTATCTGAGACCACCTGCATGTATAGAGGGAGGAACAAAATCGTGTCCTAATGTGTGCATTTTCATAAGAGGAGTAAAACCTACTGTGTCTCCAAAGTCATACCTGTATTCTCCCTCTGTCAGCGTTGGACATGATGCAGGTTCTACTGCAACAAACCTTGTACAGCTGTCTCCAGACAGTCTTTCTATCATAAATGGCAGGGCTAAACCTCCAAAATTACTACCCCCTCCAGCAGAGCCTATGATTACATCTGGATAGTGTTTTACCTTTGCAAGCTGTTTTTTTGCCTCCAATCCAATTACTGTTTGATGAAGAAGAACATGATTTAAAACACTGCCTAAAGCGTAATGGGTGTCTGGATTTTCAAGAGCTTCTTCTACAGCTTCACTGATGGCAATGCCTAAACTTCCTGGATTATCAGGGTCTTCCTGAAGTATCTTTCTACCTGATTTTGTGTATGGGCTGGGGCTTGGTATCACCTTTGCTCCCCATGTTTCCATCAGAACCCTTCTGTACGGCTTTTGCTGGAAGCTGACCTCTACCATATAGACCTTCACCTGAACTCCAAAATACTGTCCTGCAAAGGCAAGGGAGCTACCCCACTGACCTGCTCCTGTTTCTGTGGTCAGTTTTTTTATACCTTCTTTTGCGTTGTAGTAAGCCTGAGGAACAGCAGTGTTTGGTTTATGGCTTCCTGGTGGAGCGATGCCTTCTGTATTTGTAATAAATCTTTGCTGGAGTATCCAAATACTTCTCTAACTTGGTAGCCCTTATTAGAGGTGTTGGTCTCCATATAGAGTAAACCTCTAAAACCTCCTGCGGTATAGGTATCCATCTCTCCTGGGACATTTCCTGTTCTATCAGAGCCTCCGGGAACAGAGCCTTCAGTTTTTCAGGGCTCATAGGCTGATTGGTCTGGGGGTCAAGAGGTGGTTCTAAAGGGGAAGGAAGGTCAGGAAGTATGTTATACCAGTGTTTGGGAATTTCATGTTCTTCAAGTAAAATCTTTTTCATTGCTCTCCTCCTTGTAAAGGAAAGATATACACCTCATACTTTAATTATATGATAAAGATTAATAAAAACATAATTCTTTTAGGAATTGTCAGTTTTCAGACAGACCTATCCAGTGAGATGATATTTCCTGTGCTTCCTGTATTCCTTGACCATTTTTTAAAGGCTCATAGAAAGAGCAACACAACTTGTAGCCAGTCTGTTGAAGGTGTATTCAGGATATATCTCAGACAGAACAGGGAGGAAAAAACCTGTTGATATCTGCTCTCTGCTGTTTCCAAGGCATTTCCATATTTTGCAACAGATGGAAGGATGTGCTGCTTCTAAGGGTTGTTGAGAGAACAGGCAAAGGTATAAGAACAGCTCCCAGAGATGCATTGATTTCTGCTTACACTACAATGGAGAAGAGTGGGAAAGCTTTCGGTATCCATAGGGGAATGGATACGGCAGGGACTGTTTTTTGTGAAAGAATAAAGTAAACTATATCCCCCGAGAAAAAAGTTTAAACCTGATATAAAAAGCATTCCTTCAGACTACTACTGGTTTTTGATTGTTCAGGGATTGTTTATGCTTTTTTCTATGAATTATGCATTTATGATTTTAAAATCCAGTAATACAGGTATTTCTTTGATTATCAGTATGATTTGTTACGTAAAACTGAAGGTGTAGATTGTAATATAGTTATATTCAAATAACATCAAGGAGTGCAGTAATGTCAGCAGTTGACATTCTTGTGAACATCAGAGAAGCTGTGATAGTCGTAGGATGCAAATTAGTGGAATTTGCCAACAGGGTGATGGGGTATCTTGAGGCGTTAGGATACAAAAATGTCTATGTTTTAGACACTGATATAAAAGCTTTATAAGGCAAAACAATCCTGATAAAATATTTCCAAAAGTATCTGGAGGATTTTATGGGAAAGGTAGCTTTTATTTTTCCAGGACAGGGTTCCCAGCAGCTTGGAATGGGGAAAGATGTTTATGAAAGCTATCCTGAGATTCAGGAGGTTTATCGCAGAGCAGATGAAAAAGTTGGTTTTAAGCTGAGCAGAATAATATTTGAAGATGAAGAGAAACTCAGTCTCACTCAATATACACAGCCTGCCCTTGTTCTTACCTCATATGCCCTGCTTTATGCCCTGAGAAAAAACAGACCAGACGTAGTTCCATCTTTCACTGCTGGTCACTCTTTAGGTGAGTTTTCAGCTCTGGCTGCTTCAGACTCCCTAAATCCTGTTGATGCTGTCTGGATAACCCACATAAGGGGAAAACTTATGCAGGAAGCTGTTCCTGAAGGGACAGGTAAGATGGCAGCCATTATAGGTCTGTCTGATAGAGAAATAGAGAGAACCCTTCAGGAGATTTCAGGTGTTGTTGAGGTGGCAAACTATAACTCACCTGAGCAAACTGTTATATCAGGAGAAACAGAAGCAGTGGAAAAAGCTATGGAAGTTCTGAGAGAAAAAGTGAGGCAAAAAGTGTTGGCCCCCTTGCTGTTTGCAAGCTTCCCTGCCCATTCATCCTTATTGAGGGACAAGGCTGAAGAGTTTCTGGAAAATATTTGGAGGAGATAGAGATTAAAAGATGCACAGATGCCGGTTATTTCAAACATAACCGGCAGACCTCTGACAGATGCAGGAGAGATTAGAAAAGAGCTGAAAGAGCCTGCTCTCTTACTCACCTGTCAGATGGGTCCAGTCTGTCCGGGGCTTTATGGTCAGTGAGGGAGTTGACACTTTTATTGAGATAGGCCCTAAAAAGGTTCTAACAGGGCTGATAAGAAGAATAAGCAGAGACGTGTGTCTCGATAAATATTCAAACATTACAGGATATACAGAAAATATAGTAGAATATAATGAATAAAATTTTGAGGTATTAATTATGAAACTACTTCTGACTGGCTCTGGCATTTATCTTTTCCTTTTAAATCTCTTTGCTGTTGCATGCCCCTGCAAAAAGGCCTGTCCAGAATGTGGAAAGATGTTCTGTGGGAAAACCGATAGAATATGAGGGAAAGGAAATAAAGCCTGAAGCTTATCCCTGTGAAAAATGTGCAAAAATGAAGGAAGAAAAGGTTAAAGAAAAAGGTAAAGTTGAGTAAAGCTGTGTTTATAACAGGAACGGATACAGGTGTAGGTAAAACAGCAGTTGCTGGTGCTGTTGTTAAAGTGCTGAAGGATAGGGGGTATGATGTAGGATATTTCAAACCTGTTGAGACAGGATGCAGTCCTGAATGTCCTGACGCAAAAACCATTTCTCAGATAACAGGTCAGCATATAGATGAAGTGGTCCTTTGCCCAGTTTAAAAATCCAGTTGCCCCTCTGGTTGCAGAGAGGATAGAAGGAAGAAAGATAGATATGGCAAGGATTTATTCCCATTTGGATAAATTGAAAAGGAGTTACGAGTACCTTGTTGTAGAAGGAGCAGGCGGTATAAAAGTTCCTATTACAGAAGAGGATGGAAATATTGTAACCTATCTGGATTTTGTTTATGAAACCTTCCTGCCTGTTGTTGTTGTTTCAAGAGCTGGGCTTGGGGCAATAAATCACACTGTTTTGACTGTTGATGCACTGAGCTCAATAAATGCAGAGATTAGAGGAATAATAATAAACGGCTATACAGGGGAAACTGTTTCAGAAAGGACAAATCCTGAAGTGATTTATGAGATGACAGGTGTTCCTGTCATATCTGTGATAGACAGAATGGACAATCCTATTGAAAGCATATCTAAGTGTTATCCTGACATGGTGAATTTTATATTTTGACTTTACACGTTTTTATATTTTTAGCTAATTTCCTAATTGCAGATACAATTTCAGCAGATAGATTTATCAGATTCATTCCATCCTTCATTGCACTTTCTATCTTTTTCTTTTGAAAATTTTCCACAAAACTGTTTCCAGTCTGATGAAACTCTCTGTGGGGTTGTTCTATATCTTTAAACAGTTCGTAAGAAGATTCACTGATTTTCTTTATATCATCTTCTCCTGTTGAGTAATACCACTTACCAAGGGCGCAGTCTGTATATTCAGGTGGAGTCCAGCTGATTTTTCCTGATACAACATATGCAAGATTTTTCATATATACAGAGTGGTCAATAATTCTCTGAAGTAGAGACAGATAGAGTTGAAATCTCCTGTCAGGATATATCTCCTGTGATTTTAGAACATTACTCCATGACTGCAACTGTTCTTCAAGTGCTTCTGTGGTAAAATCGTTTAGCATTTCTATTGAACTGTGGAGTTTTTTAAACTCTTCCTTAAACTGTTCAATGAGCGATATAAGATTCTCGGAAGTCCTGTTTGCTGTATTGGATGTTTCATTAACAGATTTTACTATTGTTTCAATAATTCTTCTGATTTCGTCTGCGTTCTGTGATGTTTTTGATGCAAGCTGTCTTATCTCATCGGCAACAACAGAAAATCCTCTCTTCCACCTCTCCTGCCCTTGCTGCTTCAATTGCAGCGTTAAGTGAAAGGAGGTTTGTCTGCTCTGATATATTCTGAATTATGTTCAGAACTTTTCTGCTGTCCTCAACTTTTTCTTTTACCCTGTTTATAAATGAGTTTAAACTCTGCAGTCCTTTACTCTCAGTTAGTATTTCTTCCAGTATGCTCTTAAACTTTATCTTTGTATAAACACTCAGAATATCACTGAGAAGCTTTGTTTTTCCAATATTGTATATAGTTAATGCTATGTCCTCAGCAAGAACACAAGACAACATCCTCAATCAATTTTTTTGTAAGTGTTATCTCATTAAAATGGTAAATTACTGTTCCATCTTCCTTTTTTTCTGTTATCTGGTAGTACCTGTTGTTTACCTCTAAAACATTTTTATCTTCTGCAATTTCGTGAAGTTTGTCAACTTCTATATTTATACTCTCCATCACTTCTCTGGCCTTTCTATCTGTGTATACCTTCCTGTCAGGAAACAGCACAACTATTCCTGCATCAATATTATCAAGGAGACTGTTTATGTTTTCTTCTGATTTGTATTCTTCTCTTTTTTCAGATATTCTCTCCTCAGTAAAAAACTCTTTTTCCTCTGTTTTTTGTCTCTTTTTGCCAAAAAATAACATGATGCCTGCCTCTAATTTTTTAATTATTTTCGTATTTATATGAAAAATTTTAAATTTTTAGAAGAATAACAGGTAAAAGCCGCCAAAAATCAGGGTTATAACGAGGAAAGGTGTCATATTTTTGACCAGTTCTCTGCTTCCAAAGACTGCTATGTATATATATTTAAAGATACTGTTTGAGACAACGGCAAGAATTATGCTTCTAACAGCAGTACTGGTATCTAAACTGTCGTGAGCTACCATATTTGATAGGGATAAGATAATAGCATCAACATCTATAACACCTGAGATAAAACTTGCAACAAACACCCCTTTTTCTCCGTAAAAATGCTGGAGAGCTTTTGTTGTAAATATTACTGCAGCGTATATGATACCGAATTGAAGGGCTGATGTTATCTGAAATGGATTTGTAAAAGGGATTTCCTGTTGGGATTCTCTTGTGATACTCTCTCTATTTTTTATGAGTATAACCAAAAGGATAGCAGCATAAAGGATAGACAGTACTACAAGGGGAAATAAAAGATGAACAGACACTCTGAAATCAACAATTCCACTGAGTATAACAACCCTGAAATTCATCACGAGCCATGCCAGAACAATACCGAACAGGGCAGAGTAGGTAATAGTTTTGAATTTTTTTGCCAGTTTAGAAAGTTCATAGGAAACGGCTGTTGAAGAAATCATTCCTCCTATCACACCTGTAATCCATAGGGTTCTGGTACCTTTCCACCTGAGCACAGTGTATGCAGTAAAATCAATAACTGAAACCAGAACAACCATCTTCCATATACTTTTTGGATTAAAAGCATCAAAGGGTCCAAAATTTTTGTCTGGAAGCAGGGGATATATAACAACTGTAACCAGTGCAAACTTCAGTATAGCAAAAAGGTCTTCTTCAGACATGTTTTTTGCAAACATCTCCAGTGTTCTTTTTAAAGCAAGTAGACCTGTAGTAACTACAGATAAAAATGCTGCAATGTAATAGTGTTCATGGTATGTAAGAATACCTATTATAAAGGCTATAAATGTAGCTATCTCTGTTGTTGAACCTATATCTTTTTTGTATTCTAAAAAGTAATTAATCAATGCCAGTAGCACTACTCCACCAAATGCAAAGTAAAGAATACCACTCCAGTACTTCCGTCAGCTACAAGTGCTGAAAGCATCTCCAGTGCATAGAAATAAGTGGAAATGTTCTTATTCCTGCAAATATCTCTGTTTTTGTTCTATGCTCCCTTTCCAGACCTATAAGCAGTCCAGCAGCAATAGAAAAAACAACTTTGAAAAGTATCGTATATGACTCTTCACTTACTTTAAATTCCATCTATACCTTCCTTGTAGCTTTTTAGTTTTTCTATAATCTTATCGTTTATTTTCCTTTCGTTATATAAACCTACTTCTATTATTACACCTTCCATACCTTTTATTATTTTCTTTTCTAAAGTCTGCTTAAAAATCAGATTGTCGTCTTTTAGTATTCCTGCATATACAAGACAGTCTCCAAGGGTCTTCATTATGTTGTCAAGGTCTCTCCTTTTCCTGTTGGGGAGTATGAAAATAACATTGATATAAACAGGAACAGATATAGCTTCTTCTCTGTGCTGGTTCTGAAGTTCCCATATTGCTCTGTTTATTTTTATAGAAACATCTTTAGGGACTATATACCTTTTACCACTCTTTGTATAAGCTCTCAGATTCAGCTTTAACCCTGTTTGCTTTTGAAGGTGAAAACAGAAAGGATAGATAGTATTTTCTAACCTTTTTTAACATCTAAACACCCATATTAAAAATATTAATAATAATCATATATTAATTCTTAATGACAGGCGAAAGTTATTATTTTTTAAGCCTTTAAGGGGGGTTTAATAGCTGTTTCCAAAAATTGAGGAAAGCAAGAAATTTCAATGGTTAGCTGTTGTTAACCCTTGTTTTTCTGTTTATATTATTGACCAGGGTCAATAAATCGTATACGAATATCCGAATAAGAAATATCACCAAGGAGGTATTTAGGATGAAAGCATTAAAAAAGGCAGTTGTAGCCCTTGCTGGACTGGCAGCGTTTTCCATTCCATCCCTGGCAGATGTTCCTTCAGGTGAAGAGTTTGCCAAGAAGTTTATCATTTCCGTTGATGGAGCCCACAATCTTCTTGGAAAGCCAGATGTAAGAGATTTGTTGGATGGCGATTCTCCTAAAAGGTTTATGGAAAAACATGTACCTGGTGCTGTTAATGCTTTTGCCCATGATTTACATTATTTAGCAGACATCAGAAAGTGTGGACTTCCCATGTGTCCAGAGAGAGCAGCTAAATTTATTGGTGAGGAGCTTGGTATTGACAATAATACACATGTAATAGCTTACGATGACGGAAAAGGTCCAAATGCATCTGGAGTATGGTTCTTCCTGTATCTTTACGGGTTGACAATGTCCAGGATGATGGATGGTGGGCTTGCCACATGGGAAGCGAAAGGTTATCCAGTAGAGTCAGGAGAAGGGAAAAAAACTGCGCCTAAGAAGTTTACTCCGAAAATCAGAAAAGAGATAATTGCAACAAAAGAAGAAGTCCTCAGGGCAATTAAAGACAAAGACCATTACTTTATCTTAGATGCGAGAAGATTCCAGGAATACACAGGAAAGACACTGTTAGATGCCCTTGAAAAGCCAGGAAAGCACATAACTGTTAAAAGAGGTGGACACATTCCGGGAGCTGTTTTTGCTGAATGGAAAAAATTTGCAGGAAACCCATCTGGAAAACCAAATAAGCATCTGTTTAAAAAGATGAAAAAGCTGAAAAAGGTTTACAAAAAGCTTAAAAAGAAAGGTCTTACTCCAGATAAAACAGTCATTACTTACTGTCATGTAGGTCTTGGAAGAGGTTCCTTTGTTTTTGCAGCCTTAAAACTCCTTGGACATAAAATGTTAAAGTTTATGTAGGTTCATGGGATGAGTGGGGTAACGACCCTAACACTCCAATTGAGAAATAACAGATTTGCAGGGGCTTTTTGCCCCTCTCAAATTTCAGGAGGTCTAAGTTATGGAACATCTCAATCATCTTTTGATGGGTCTTTTAACAGGAGCTCTTTTTGGAATTGTTCTCCATAAAGTTGGAGCCATCAGATACTCAAGAGTTGAGGGTATGCTCCTTCTGAGAGACCTGAAAATAATGAAGTTTGCATTTATGGGAATTGCTACAGCATCTATTATTTATGGACTTGCTGACATATTTGGTATAGCCGAGCAGACAAATCTCCTTCCCCGTATAATGCCATATTTAGGTATAGCCCATTTAGTTGGTGGTTTTCTGTTTGGTATAGCAATGGCTTCTGCCGGGTTCTGTCCTGGAACCTGTGTTGCGAGAGTTGGAGCTGGTAAGTTTATCTCTTTTGCAGGTGTAATTGGCCTTATTCTTGGAATTGTTATCTATACTCAGATTCAGCCGTGGCTTGTAGAGGTGGGAATATTAGGAACAAGAGAGAAAATAACCTCTTTACGGTCTTTTAGGAATACCTTACGGACCCTTGGCTGTTGCATGGGGTGTATTGTTTGTAATTTTTGCTCTTGTTGCAGACTGGTTAGACCCAGCCAAAAAGATTGGTTATGATGAAGATATAAACCTATCACCGGTTCAAAAGGTCATCAAAGGGGAATGGCACTGGGCTATATCAGGTGTGCTGGCAGGTTCCATAATAGCGTGGGCTACTGCACAGGGAGAGTATTTAGGTTTTTCCGGAGGAGCTCTTGCATTTGTAGGATGGATATCACACCTGATAGGATACCCTTTATCTGTAGTTCCAAAGGTAAACGAAACTATAGTGTGGCATGCCGGTCTTATTATAGGAGTTATACCAGGAGCATTTATCAGTGCTATTATATCGGGAACATTTAAGTTTGACCCTGTTCCACCAGCATTTGCGAAAAGTGTAACTCCATTTCCATGGGTCAGACTTGTGCTTGTGTTTTTTGCAGGAGTATTCCTTGCACTTGGAGCTATGATTGGTGGTGGATGCACAACAGGAGCATTTCTATCAGCATATCCAACTCTCTCTGTCGGTTCAATGGCTAATGTCAGGAACTTACTTTGTTGTAGGAGTGTTAACTGCAAATCTGATTTACTTTGGTAGATGGAGTAAGTTTCTGCAGGCCAAGAAAGAGTCTGACCAGGTTTACGATTAATCTGTGAGGTAGAGCAAGATGAGTATGGTAGAAAGGATTCTTTTCTGGATGGCAATAATAGTTCTTATCATTGGTATATTTGGTATGAAGGCGGACATATCAAACCTTGAAAAACAACTTCAGCAGACTGTTCAAGCTTCTTCTGAAGGAGGAGAAGAGTAATGAATCCTAAAATTGAGCGACTTATTTATATATCAGTTATTGTGGTTCTTTCTTTTGTTCTTCTCAGTTTCGGGAAAAAAGATATTCAGCTGAGAAAGCAGATTCCTGTAACTGCTGAAGAGCTTTATAAAAAACTTGGAAATCCCAAAATAAACTTACAGGTGATAGATGTTAGACCTTACGAAGTGTCTGAAGAGGAGGAAGATGAGGCGGAAGAGACAGATTACTATACAGGAGTTCACATACCTGGTGCTATTCCATTTCCCGACTGTGACGAATCAAAAACACCAGAAGAGGCCCTGCCTCAGATAAATCCCTATCTCCCAACAGTCATTGTATCAAAAGACGGAGACCCTGAAATCTTCAAGAAGTGTGCTGAGAAGTTTCCCTTTGCTCAGAACCTGAAAGGTGGAATGGTCGCATGGGATGAAGAAGGATATCCAGAAGATGAAGGGGAATATACACCACCATCTGCAGGCGGTGGAGGAGGATGTTTATAAATTAAGGACATTAAAAGGAGGTAAGATATATGGCACTGTCAAGAAGGGATTTTCTTAAAGCATTATCTGTTTCAAGTGTCGGTGCTGTGGTTGGTGGAAAAACTGCTTTTGCAAAAGATAAAGCAATGATTGTGGAAGACCCCAGAAGCAGCTATCCAAATGCCAGCTATACAGAAAACATGTACAGGAAAGAGTTCGCATTCACTTACGGAAACAAGGAAGACCATGGAACTGCTTATCACTGTGTAAACTGTCAGGGTAACTGTGCCTGGGATGTGTGGGTAAACAATGGAATTATCACAAGGGAAAATCAGGTTGCAAACTATACACCTATCAATCCAAAAATCCCTGACTTTAATCCAAGAGGATGTAACAAAGGAGTTCAGCACTCACAGGTAACTTACGAGAAAGACAGAATACTGTATCCTCTCAAAAGGGTAGGAAAAAGAGGAGAAGGAAAGTGGAAAAGAATCAGCTGGGACGAAGCTATCACAGAAATTGCTGAAAATATCTACAGAACAATGCTTGAAAAAGGTCCAGAAGGTCTCTACATACACGTTGGTGCTGGTATGCTGACAGAAATCAGAGGTGCAGCTGGTAAAAGGTTAGGAACACTCCTTGGGGCAGTAAGACCTTACATTGCTTCCTATGTTGGAGATATGTTCCCTGGAGTGTCTGTTGTTTATGGAGAAGGAAATATAGGCTGTTCTTATGACTTTTTCTACACAACAGATGTAAACATATGGTGGGGACAGGGACCCAAACAAAACGAGAATTCCAGATGCCCACTTCTTTATGGGAAGGAAAATATAATGGCTCAAAACAGATTGTAATAACTCCAGACTTTAACTCTACCTGTGTTCATGCTGACCTGTGGGTTCCTGTAAAGGCTGGATATGACGGATTTTCAGCATATGGCTATAATCAATGAGATTTTAGAGAAGAAACTGTATAAACCTAAATTTATAAAACACTTTACAGACCTGCCTTTCCTTGTCAGGTTAGACAATAAAAAACTGCTCAGACTGTCTGATATAGACTTTGAAAATCCTCCTGCAGAGTTTGATGAAGAAACTTATAAAGTATTTGAAGAGCACGGAGAAGGAAAAGAGTATCACCCCCACGAGGTTTTCTTCTCATGGAATACAAAAACAAACAAACTGACTGTTATGCCCGGATGCGAAGGCTCTCCTGTTAAAACCCTCAGACTTCAAAGATGTTGGATGGGACATAGACCCTGCCCTTGAAGGAAAGTGGGAAGTAACCCTGAAAGACGGCTCTAAAGTCCCAGTAACAACAGTTTTCGCACTGCTTAAAGAGGAAGCGAAAAAATTCTCTGCAGAAAGAACATGGAAGCTTACAGGTGTTCATCCAACCATAGTTGAACAGCTTGCAAAAGACATAGCGCTTCCAAAAGTTGTTATGATTTCTAGTGGGATTTACAATAGGTAAGTACTTCAACGGTCTCCTTGCACAGAGGGCTATTGCTTCTATTTCTGGACTGGTAGGGAGACTGGGGCCTTACGGCGGATTTAACTCAGAAAGTGAATGGGCAATATCAGGTATGGGTAAGCTTTCTGGATTCTCCGGCAAATATAGGCAGAGATTTGCTTCAGGGTTTGTCAGTGAATATGTGTTAGGCGAGATGCTGAAGGATGTTGAAAAGCTCTACTCAGACGAGGATGTCAGAAGAGCTACAGGACTGTCTAAAAGAGAGTATCTCAAAAAGGTTGAGGAAGCTCTGAATAACTATGGAACAGATGAGAAGTGGAAAGAGTCCATAGGAAAAAAAGATGGTAAACCATACTGGGATACTGTAGAAACATTCCTTATCTTTGCAGATTCAAGGTTTAGAAGAAATAAAGGGGACACATACAGGGAGGCATTCCTTAAAAAGGCTAAATTCTTTGCTTATGTTGACTTTAGAATGAACTCAACAGCCCAGTATGCAGACATAGTTCTTCCTGCAAAATCCATGTATGAGGTATGGGATATAAGAACAAATCCTGGATATCACAGATATGCGAACATGGCACAGCCTCCACAGAATCTGAAGTCTGTAGGTGAGTCAAAGTCTGACTGGGAAATATGCACAATGATTGTTGAGAAAATTCAGGAAATAGCAATGAAAAAGTACAAAGAAACTGGAGATGAAAGATACATAAAGATACCAGACCCAACCCACTCAAAAACAGGATACAGAGAGTTAGACAAACTTGTTGAAGAATACACCTACAACGGACACATCAGGACTGACAGAGATGCGGTAGAGTTTGCGCTGGAAAATGTTGACCAGTTCAAACCTAACACCATAGAAACTGTCAGAAAAAGAGGAGGATTTTTACAGCTCAATGATAAAGCCGGGAAGACTTCACCTCTGTATCCAGACAAACCTTACAACTCATTTGAAAACAATCTTTACCTGTTTGAAAGATTTGAAACACTGTCAGGAAGACTTACATATTATGTTGACCACGACCTGTGGATAGAGCAGGGGGCGGCTCTTCCAACTGCAAAAGAGCCGATAAGACCAAGAAGGTACCCATTTGTTATTATGTCTCCCCACGCAAGATGGTCTATACACTCTACATACAAAACATCAACCCTTTTGCAAAGACTCCAGAGAGGCGTTCCATATGTGATGATTAATCCAGAGATTGCACAGAAAAAAAGGAATAAAAAGACGGAGACGAGATAAAAGTGTTCAACGACCTTGGAGAGTTTCTATGCAATGGCTAAAGTTTATCCATCCTGTCCAAAGGATGCGATTATAATAGAACACGGATGGGAGCCGTTTTTCTTCAAAGGAAATAAATCCACAACACTGTTAGTTGCATCTCCACTCAATCTGCTTGAGCTT
Source organism: Persephonella sp. (assembly GCA_030949555.1). Lineage (GTDB taxonomy): Bacteria > Aquificota > Aquificia > Aquificales > Hydrogenothermaceae > Persephonella_A. Next base: position 14,546 of record JAUZSJ010000031.1, read on the forward strand.
TCTGATGGCTGGGGACATCTGAAGTTTGGTGGAAACTGGGATGGTAATCAGCATGCATACACAACTTCTGTTGACATAGAGAAAGCATAAGGAGGTAATGAATAATGTCAAAAAGACAGCTTGCAATGGTAATGGATTTAAATAAATGTATCGGTTGTCAGACATGCACTGTTGCCTGCAAAACCCAGTGGACTAACAGGAACGGAAGGGAATATATGTACTGGAACAATGTTGAAACCCAGCCAGGAGCAGGATATCCAAGGAACTGGATGGAAGCAGGTGGTGGATTTGATGCAGACGGTAATCTGAAAGACGGAATTATACCAGACATGGTGTTAGATTACGGTGTGCCTTGGGATTACAACCATGATGAACTGTTCGGAAATGCAGACCAGACAGTCCTTTCTCCAAACACTGACCCTGTGTGGGGTCCAAACTGGGACGAAGACGTTGGAGAGGGAGACTGGCCAAACTCCTACTTCTTCTACCTTCCAAGAATATGTAATCACTGCTCAAATCCCGGCTGTCTTGCTGCATGTCCAAGAGAAGCAATATTCAAAAGAGAGCAGGACGGAATTGTTCTTGTTGATTTAGAGAGATGTCAGGGATACAGATACTGTATAGCTGGCTGTCCATACAAGAAAATTTACTTTAATCCAAAAATATCTAAATCTGAAAAATGTATATTCTGTTTCCCAAGGATTGAAAAGGGACTTCCTCCAGCATGTGCCCATCAGTGTGTAGGAAGAATAAGATTTGTAGGATTTTTAGATGACGAAGATTCACAGGTTTACAAACTGGTTTATAAATACAAAGTAGCACTCCCGCTCAGACCTGACTTTGGAACACAGCCTAACGTTTACTATGTTCCTCCTGTCCTTTCACCACCAAAGTTTGACGAAGAAGGAAAGCCGATGGAAGGTGGAAGAATTCCAATGGAATACCTTGAAAAGCTGTTTGGTCCTGAGGTTCACAAAGCAGTTGAGACACTCCTTGCTGAAATGGAAAAAAAGAAAAAGAGGAGAAGAGTCTGAACTGATGGACATACTGATTGCATACAGCCATGCAGATATGTTCAGACTTGATGAGAACTACTATCGGGAAGTTGCTGCAAAACAGGGGCTGAAAGGAACAGAGTTCTTCAAACTGATAGATGAGAGATATGTCCAGGGTAAAAACACTCCAAAAGTAGAAGGTGTTTACGGTGTTAAGTTTTTGAAACCCAACCTGCTACCGAGAAAGGACATAAGGAAGGTCATTAAGACCTTTTAAAAATGGAGACAAGGAGGAAAGTAATGAAAGGAAGAATTGAAGCTGGTTGCCTTAGGGCTGAGCTCAGTTTTGATAGCAGGAATCTCAAAAGCTGAAGATAGAAAATCTGAAAGGAGTTTTATAAGTATGAGGTGATAAACGGTCAGTATGTAAAAGAGGAAATTTCAGCAGACCCTGATGCTTATCTGTGGAAAACAGTAAGGGGTAAAAAGGTGTTCCTCTATCCTCAGATTTCTGTGAGACTGAACGACAAAAATGCCAACAGACTGATTCCAAAGAAAAAACTTATTTCAGCTCTTGTTAAAGTGGCGTACAACGACAGAGATATAGCTGTTTATGTAAGGTGGAAGGATGAAACACCCTCTATACAGACAGTTTACGATACTAACAAATTTGCTGACGGAGTAAGCATTGAGTTTCCAAACAGATTTGGTAAGGGAATAACACTTCCTTATGTGGGAATGGGAGATGAGAACCATCCTGTAACTGTGTATCTACAAAAAACTGTTGAGGGAAGAGATTACCAGAAGGTATTTATCTCAGAAGGCTTTGGCTCACTTACAGAAATTAAAGAACCATCTGATATACAGATGAAGTATAACGAAAAAACAAAAGAGTGGACGGCAGTTTTTAAAAGACCACTGAAAACAGAAAACTCAAATCTAAGAGCTGGACTTGTTCCAGTTGCATTCGCAATATGGGATGGTAGCAAGTATGAAAGGGATGGTAACAAATCCCTATCCAGATGGAAGTTTATCAAGCTGAAAAAGTTCCCATTAGACAAGGAGTATCTTGAATATGTTTCATGGGGATATCCTGCATCAAAGCTTGGAAATCCTGAGAGGGGTAAAAAAGTAGCACTCCAGAATGGATGTGCTGCATGCCATAGATTTGATGACCAGAAATCGGCTCCTGCAGGTATGGCTCCAAATCTCTCAAACATAGGAGGAATAGGAAACATAATCTATCTCAAAGAGTCTATCGTGAACCCTAATGATGTAGTGATAAGAAATCTTAATCTGAACAGACATTACAACAGGTATGCAAAACCAGACAGATTCAAAGCATATCCAAACAATGATATGTATCAGTGGTATATGGTTGTAGATGGCAAAAAACAGTCAAAAATGCCTCCTTTCTCACATCTAAGTGAGCAGGATTTGAAAGACCTGATAGCATACCTGTCTACACTAAAAAGCTGGAAGAACTTTAAATAAGGAGGAGAAAAAGATGATTAGGTATATTTTTGCTTCGGTGCTGTCCTCTGGTTTTGCTCTTTATTCTCCCGCTGTTCTGGTTCACAGCGTTTATGCACAGGAAGAGATAGCAGAAGAAGATGAAGAAGACAACGAGGTTGAATTTACCAGTGCTGTGATAACTGCCCTTTCCTGCGCTAAAGAGGCAGAAGAAAGTGGAGAGTTTGATGTTTTGGCTTCCTGTCCTCCTCATAAAGCTTTTGAAGGAGTAAAGGACATATACGACAATCCACCTCAGATTGTTGTGTTTGACGTTACTGAAGAGGAGTATTTTTATGTTCAGCCTTCCAAAGACAGCATTTATTACTCAGACCTTCTTGAAGGGTTTGGCGGTTCAATAGATGGAACAGGAATGGTTATTGGAGAAAAAGACGGAATACCCGTCGTCAAGTTAGAAGAGTTTGAGATTACACCAAAACCAAAACCAGGATTCTTTAAAGGATGTCTATAAAAAAACATAGGGGCTTTTGCCCCTTTCGGTAAATATTTTTAGGAGGGTATCCCATGAGGTTAGGATTTCTTGTTGATTTGAGCAGGTGTATGGGATGTATGGCCTGTGCAGTAGCCTGTAAAGCTGAGAATAATGTCCCCCTTCACAGCTGGAGACTCAGGGTAAAATACATAGACCAGGGAGAGTTTCCAGATGTAAAAAGACATTTTGTTCCATTGAGGTGTAACCACTGTGAAAATGCACCATGCGAAAGAATATGTCCAGTATCGGCCCTTCACTATCTACCTAATGGAATAGTAAACGTTGACCACGAAAGATGTATAGGATGTGCTTCCTGCATGATGGCCTGTCCATATAATGCCATATACATTGACCCGATTACAAACTCAGCTGACAAATGTACTTACTGTGCACACAGGATTGAAGTAGGACTTATGCCTGCATGTGTTGTTGCATGTCCAACACATGCAAATATATTTGGAGACCTTGACGACCCAGAATCAGAAATATCTAAGTATCTCAAGAGTCACAGAGATGTCATGGTTAGAAAACCAGAGCTGAACACTCATCCTAAACATTTTTATGTGAGAGGTTCAACAGTAGCGTTAGACCCACTTGCTTCAGAAAGACCTGAAGGATTTACACTGTTTACTGAGGTTAAGTTCTTAGAACATATAGGAGGGCATTAATCATGGTAGGGGCAGAAGTGACATTTGACGTAGCTCTCCCTAAAGTTGTATGGGGATGGCTTGTTTCAACAAATATGTGGGCAAAAAGCATAGCAACAGGAAGTTTTCTACTTGGCATATACTTCATAAAAAAATACCCAGAGCAGGATAATTTTTTCAGAAAATGGCTTCCGATACTTGGGATAATATTTATCGGTATTACCCTGTTAGTGACTGTTCTTGACCTTCACCATATGTTCAGATTCTGGAAAATATTTTTACATCCACATTTCACATCTGCAGTAACACTGGGAGCATGGGTTGTTTCTGCATTTGTTATAGTGCTTCTTGTAGCTTTCTGGTCGTGGGCTACAGGAAATAAGAAGCTACTTGACAGAGTTATGATTCCCGGGTTTATCCTTGCATTTTTCTCAACTATATATACGGCAGGTATAATGGGAGAAGCAACAGCAAGAGAGGTGTGGGTTTTTCCTGCTGAGATGATATCAATGCTTCTCAGTGCGATGATTGCTGGCTCTGCAGCATATCTTATTGTTGATGCATTGTACGGACAGATTTTAAAAGAAGAAATCAGAAGGGAACTTGGTTACATACTGTTTGGTTCTTCAGGACTGGCAGCTGCAATGTTTATCGGTGAGCTGTTCTTTGCAAAGATGCACAGTGAGTTTTCCTACGAAGTTATAAAGGTTTTAGCCTTTGGAGAAGTGGCTCCATTTTTCTGGCTGGGGATTGTGTTTGCTTTTATTATCCCTATGACGCTCGTAGGTATAGCAAACGAATACAGAAGATACAGATATGCATGGATTGCTTCAGTATTTGCCCTTATTGGACTGTGGCTTATTAAACATGCATGGCTTATAGCACCACAAACATTACCATTAAGTTAATCAGGAGGGTAGCATAGATGAGAACTACAAGGAGAAACTTTCTAAAAGGTGCTTTTTGCAACAATTGGAGGTGCTGCACTTGCGAAAGGGGTTGTTGAAAAGTTTTCCCAGCCTGCAACAGCATCAGAAACAGTTTTAAATCCAACACCGGAGCATATAGATTACTATCCTCCATTTGAGAAGTGGAACGACTGGAGAGAACCAGACGGGAACTACTGGAAACTGAAAGGTGGTTCTCAGAGAGGAGGAGTTAAGCTGATAAATTACATGCTTGTTCCAACAGTTTGTAATAACTGTGAGGCAGCATGTGGATTGACAGCATGGGTTGATAAAGATGCTATGGTAGTCAGAAAGTTTATGGGTAATCCTTTCCACTCAGGTTCAAGAGGAAGAAACTGTGCAAAAGGTTATGCTACCCAGTCCCAGATGTATGACCCGGATAGAATACCGTTTCCTCTGAAAAGAGCTCCCGGTTCTAAAAGAGGAGAGGGCAAGTGGGTAAGAACAACATGGGATGAGGCTTTAGAAACAATAGGTAAAAAGATAAGAGAAGCTCTTGAGAAAGGTTCAGAGTTAGAGAGAAAAATGGTTATGTATCATGTTGGAAGACCTAACGAGTCTGGTGGATTTACTGCAAGAGTAGTATGGACCTGGGGTGGAGACCATCACAACTCTCACACAAATATATGTTCAGCAGGCGGTAGATTAGGCTCTATATCATGGACAGGAGATGATAGAACTTCTCCAGATTTTGCAAACTCAAGACTGATATTCCTTTCATCTTCCCACGCAGCTGATGCAGGACACTACTTCCAGCAACATGCAGGTTATATAGCAGATGCAAGGGCGAAAGGAGCAAAACTTGTCGTAATGGATCCAAGGCTGTCAAACTCTGCAGGAATGGCAGACCTGTGGATACCTGTATGGCCGGGGACAGAAGGTGCTATATTCTTAGCTCTATCAAACAGACTCCTTCAGGAAGACAGATACAACAGAGAATTTGTTGAAAGATGGTTTAACTGGAAACCTTTATAAAAGATAAAGAGTATCTTAATTATCTCAAGAAAGAGGGAAGGATACAGGAGATTCCTGAAGGTGATACATTTGAGGATTTTACAGCTGTTTTAAAACAGCTGTATGCTCCATACACCTTTGAGTGGGCAGCTGAAGAAACAAAAGTTCCTGTCGACAGACTGGAAAAACTTTATGAACTTGTTCTCTGGGCTGGAAACAGGATAACCTCATATTTCTGGAGGGCTCAGGCAGCAGGAAACAGAGGTGGATGGATGAATGCTGCAAGAACAGGACTTTTCTTCTTAGGTCTGACAGGTTCTATTGGAGATGTTGGAGCAGTGGGATGGCACCACTGGCATGTTTTAGGTGTTGGAGGTAAAGGGTATAACGCAACTATAGGTAAGAAACCAAAACCTGTTGATGACTGGAATGAACTTCTATGGCCTCCAGAATGGCCTCTGTCAACATATGAACTTTCCTTCCTGCTTCCACATTTACTTTCAGACGACCAGTGGAGGAAAAAGTGGGAAGAAAGAGGACTGAAGATACCAGACAGATTGAAGGTCTGGATTTCTAAGATATACAATCCAGTATGGATTAATCCAGACGGATTCAGATGGATAGAAGTTCTAAGAGATGAGAGCAAAATGGAGCTTACAGTAAATCTGTCTCCAACATGGTCAGAAACAAACTGGTTTGTAGATTATATACTTCCTGTTGGACTTGCAGGAGAAAGACACGACAACCAGTCTGCAGAAACAAAGCCTGAAAGATGGACTGCATTCAGACAGCCGGTTTTGAGAGTAGCTTTGCAGAAAATGGGATGGAAACCAAAAGTTCCATGGAGGGCAACATTAGAAGCCCACATAAAGGCAGGTCTTGGAGAAGTATGGGAAGAAAATGAGTTCTGGATAAATCTTGCATGGGCAATAGACCCTGACGGAAAATTGGGTATAAGAAAGTTCTGGGAGTCTAAGAAAAATCCTGGCAAACCTGTCACAATAGAAGAGTGGTATGATGCAGCATATGGAACACTTCCTAATCTCAGAGAAATATGCAACAGATTGGGAATAACGCCATACGAGTATATGAGAGACAGAGGAGCATGGACAGAAGAAACAGATGTTTATAATGTCCATGAAAGGGAAGTTCCTTATGACCCAGAAAAAAATGCCATTAAAGTGAAGGGTAAATGGATTCCTCTCTCTGAATGTGAAATAGACCCTGACAGCGGAGCAGTATACCTGAAGCATCACGGAGCTGACAAATATCATTCTGAAAGACATACAATAGCTGTGAAAAAGGATGGAAAATTCCTGAAAGGTTTCCACACTCCAACAGGTCATCTTAGAGTTCTACTCAAAAACATTTGTAGAATGGAACTGGCCAGAGTATGCAGTTCCAATATATCCTAAAAATGAGAGCTTGACTAGTCAGAAACTAATACATATCACAACTCATGTTCACCACTCAGTTATATGAAAGAAGATAACGCATTTGCCCTGAAATCCCATATACAGGCTTTCTTACAACATTCATACATGGTCTGTTAATGCTAAATGGCTTATGGAAATTTCCCAGAACCATAACCCTGTGTGGATTTATGAAGGAGATGCCAAGAGATTGGGGATAAAGAGGGGAGACCCAATTAAAGTGTGGGTTGTTGATTCTCTTACAGGAATAAAGACCGGTTACTTTGTAGGTATGGCTATACCTACACAGGCAACAAGACCGGGGGTTCTTGCTTGCTCCCACCACTCAGGAAGATGGAGAGTGAGAAACACAGTTAAGGTTGATGGATTTTCTCAGGAACTGACCATAATGAGTTATAGTTCAGCACTGGCAGATATGAAGGAGCACCAGAAAGGAGTATGGTCTGTTAGATGGAAAGACGGAGTTTACAGACATGAAGTAGAGAAAAAACACAGCGATAAAAACATAAAGTGGCCTTATCCAGAGATGAACAGAGACATAAGAGAAGTATGGTGGAATGGAGCATCTGGTGTATGGCAGAATGCTGTATTCCCTACCAATCCTGACCCTCTTTCTGGGATGCACTGCTGGCACAAGAAAGTTCTTATTGAAAAGGCAGGACCAGAAGACAGAATAGGTGATGTTGTGGTAAATACAGAAGCAACATTTAAGGTTTATCAGGCATGGAGAGACCAGCTTACAAGACCAGCTCCTGGACCAAATGGACTGAGAAGACCAAAATGGTTCAAAAGACCGTGGTATCCACATACAGACAGGGCATACAGAATGCCTGAAGAACATGAATAAAAAACAGGGGGATATCCTCCCTTTTTTGAGGAGTAAAAGATGGAAGAAAAGCTGCAGGAACTACAGGCAAGAATTAACATGTATGGCCTTTTATCAAGGCTTTCATTGAGAGAAGATTGATGTGAGACATACTAAGGAAAATAAAAGAAAATCAGACCTGTTAGAGCTACTACCCAAAACAAAACAGTGGAAACTGTTTTTGAGAAAGGAGCCTCAAAAACTGATAGAAGAAGACCTGAATGTAGATTTTACCACTGTGTTTCTTCTAAATGTTTATCCTTATGAATCAGTTTTTATGAACGACCAGGGGTTATATAGACCCTTCTGTGACAAATCCTGCCCTTATATTTTACAGAGAGCACGGATACTCTATTGACCTGAACAAAACGAGAGCACTGTCTCCAGACCATATAGCCGTTGAGATGGAATTTATGATGACACTGGCAAAGGAAGAGCTGGAAGCTGTTAAACAGGGGGATACGCAGAAAGTTAAAAAGCTGAAGGAAATTCAGAAAAAATTTCTTGAGGAACATCTTGCTAACTGGGGAGTGGTGTATCTTCTGTCTGCAAAAGATATGGCTGAAACCCCTTTCTATCAGGATGTTTGTGAGCTTGCACTTGAGTTTATACTGTCTGACTACGAAATGCTCTCTGAGGACTTAGAAGGAGCTGTTGCCTGATAGGAGAAGATGTCTGTGAATAGATTAAGATTTAACTTCAGTGAGTGTGTTCACGTTTACTACAAAGACTCATCCTGCAACCTTTGTGTAAAAGTCTGTCCAGTGGAAGGAGCTGTGATACAGAAAGATTACAGAGTGTCAGTAAACAGTAAAAAGTGTGTCTCCTGTGGTGCCTGTGTAGGAGCGTGTCCCTCTGAAGCATTTTCTCTGTCAGGCTTTGATGTGGATGCTCTATTTAAAACCCTGAAAGAAGAGCCGCTGCTCAGCTGTAAGAAAAATCTACCCTGTCTGTCTACTCTGTCTGTTGAAGACATAGTGACCGCGGTTATAAACGGTGGCTCTGATGTTGTTTTTGACACAGGGCAGTGCAAAGACTGTTTTATTGGAACTCTTTTAGAAGAAATAAATAAAAAAGTAGATGAGGCAAACTATATTCTTGAAAAGTTAGGGGTAGAAAACAGAGCTATCATAGAGGATTTAAAAGCAGCGCCAGAAGAAAAAACAGAAAATAGAAGAAGGTCTTTCCTGAAAAATTTTGGGAAGGCGGCAGCAGGATTAACATTCTGGGCTTTGATGCCTGGGTTTCTTCTTTAGAAGAAGAAAAAGAAGAAAAGATAAAAAATATAGTTGAAGATAAGGTTGATATAAAAAGGAGAAAGAGATTTATTGATGCTCTAAACAGTCTAAACACAGACTTCAGCCGTGTAGAATTAGATGTTGACAGGATTTCCTTTACCTCTGACAAATGGATTGAAGGCAGCAGATGCACAAACTGCTCTATATGTTATAACATCTGTCCCACAGGAGCACTGAAAGCAATGGAGATGAGAGGCTGAAAATTCTGTCTCAGCCAAAGCTGTGTATCAAATGCAAGGTCTGTCACGAGGTATGCCCGAGAGAACCGTCTTCACACTCGAAAGAAATGCTAAATATGGAGACCTTCCTGAAAGAAACAGAAAGCTCTTGCAGAGCATGTTATGATTCCATGTGAGGAATGTCTGGTTGCCTTTTTCTTATAAAGGGAGATACTGCTCTCTGGTTCACGGTGCAGGGCAGTTAGATGAGGAAATAAGAGACCTGCTTCAGATTGGGGAGTAGGTTAGTGTTTGACAACTTGATAATCTGTATGATTAATTATTAAAAAATATAAAAATCATATTATTTTATCATAATGAGGAGGTCGGTGTTATGAGAAATGGTGGCAGGTTCGGTAGCACCAACTACGGCAAGTTCTTTATCTGTCAGTGCTTTTTGCAAACCAATGGAGACAACATGATTGGGTTTCTCCTGCATCCAGAGCGATGGGGGGACTGGGAACAGGAATATGTGTGAGCCTACAGACTCTATATTCAGAAATCCGGGTGGCTCTTGGAAGACAGAAAGGATTTAACGTCAGCTTTGGTGGAATTCTGTTTATGCCCCATGTGAAGGCAAGGTCTAAAGGATACTGGGATACTAACGATGGAGACAATACAAACAGGAGTTATAGCTGTAGATTCTGGTTATCAGACTTCTGATGCAGACATTTGTTATCCCAGAGACGTTACAACAAATCAGATAAATGACAGAGTAGTTATCGGTATTGGTGCTTATGGTGTTTCTGGTATGGGAGTAGATTACAGGATAAAATGGATTAAACAAAATGCATACAACACTTC
>JAUZSJ010000032.1 GCA_030949555.1 Persephonella sp.
CCCCTGTATCCATAGAAGCCGAAAGTATAAAAAGGGTGTCGGAGGGAAAAATCATCGCAGAAGGTTCTGTTGTAGTAAAGTACAGAGGAGAAGTTCTGAAAGCAGACAGAATAATATACGACAAAAAAAGTAGAAAGATATTCATGGAAGGGAATGTAAAGATAAAAACAGAAAAATACAATTTCCGTGCCGAAAAAGGATGGACTGATGAAAACGGAACAAATGGAGAGTTTTACACAGTTGAAGGGATTATAGAAAGATATTACTACATAAAGGCTGAAAGAATAAAAAAATCAGGGAAAAAGTATTACTTTTACAACGGTGAAATATCAACCTGTTCTTTTGACCAGTATGACTGGTACATAAAAACAAAAAAGGGCATCCTTATTAAGGATGACAGTATAAAACTTTACAACATTTCTTTAAGATTCTGTGGTATCCCCGTCCTTTTTACACCCTTTTTCTCTTATCCTGCAACAAATAGAAAAACAGGTTTCCTTTTCCCTGAAGTTGGGACAGACAGCTATAATGACTTTAAATACAGTCAGTCCTTTTATCTGATACTTACAAGACATTCTGATATGACATTTACCTTTGATTACAGAAACAGACAGGGTAAAGGCCTTGATGTAGAATACAGAAACAGGCTCTCAACAGACAGCTACTATACGGGAAATTTTACTGTCTTTACAGAAAATTCAGGTGGCAAATGGTGGCAGAACAGAAAATATCCTCCCCTGAAAAACAGGTGGAGGATTTACGGAAAAATCTGACATCCACAGGGAAGATTTTGACCTGTCTTTTATTTACGACATTCCCAGTGACCCTTATTTTTCGAAGATATATACAATGCAACAAATCTAAGATATCAATCCTATACAAAAACGCAACTTATAGGTCTTCTTGACAGAAAATATTTTACAGTAGAACTGAACTTTGATTTTCTTTACGATTTGACAAAAAATAACAATGAACAGACACTTCAGAGGCTTCCAGAGCTGAGGTTTTACTTTAAAAATCAAAAATATTTAAAAACTTTCCCCTTTATGTGGATTTTCTCTCTGTAAACACAAACTTCTACAGGGAAAAAAGGTACTTCAGGTTTTCGCTCTGACAATACTGTAAACTTTGAATTGTATTCATACTTCAAGGGACTTTCTAACCAGCTCAGATTTTCACCCCGGGGAACATGGTATTACATAACCAGTAACTACAAAAAAGACAGGTCTCCAACGAGAAATATATTTTCCATTCAGGACAGAATAAGATACAGTTTTATTAAAAATTACTCCTCATTTTTCCATTCCATAATTCCAGAGATAAGATTTTCAAGAATTACAAAGGTAAATCAGGAAAACCTTCCAGATTTTGATAAGGAAGACAGGATAAAGGATGCAAAAGATATTGACCTTTCCCTGTTTAACATACTTAATTTCAAAAATCAGAACTTCCTCTCATGGGAAATATCCACAGGATACACATTCAATAATTACTACTACCTTGGAAATAACAAACTGGACGGACATAAAAAACCCCTGAGAAACAGACTTTACTTTCGGATAGACAGATTTTCCGGAGAAAACACTCTTTACTATGACTTTTATTTTAACCAGATTGTGCGCTCAATAACGACTTTTACTGCCCCTCTTTCGTCGTGGCTTACTTATTCCATATCACATTCTTTTGATAAGGGTCTGTTTGAAGGTTCAACAACAATAAACCAGATTAATCAGACAGTAAGTCTCGCTTACAAGAATATATCTCTGTCATTATCTGTCCTGAATAACATAAAACAGGGATACGTGCAGAGAAAATCTGCAAGGTTCACACTCAACAGAAAATGCTGGAACCTCAGGATTATGTACTCTGAGGATTTCAATATAATAACAGGGAAAAACTTTCAGGTCTATATATGTGTACATAAACATCCTCAGGACTGACATAAAACTGCCCTTTGTAAGCAGAACATTATGACTTCAGTCTTCCTGTTATATCTATCCCTGTTTCTATAAGTGCTTTTTTAAAAAACTGCACATCCTCTTTTTTGTATCGTTCAACAGGTGCCACTACAGAAACAGCTGCTATTGGATTATCAGCCTCATCTCTTATTACTGTAGCTATCTCTACAACCTCAGGTTCAGCACTTTCAATATCCTCCTCAACAAAAAATCCTTTATCTCTCTTTCCCCTGATTATAGCCCTCCCTGATGCTGAAACTGATGCAGGAAATCTCTTTCCAATCCTTGAATTAACCAGAACAGGTCTCTTTGTTTCTTCTGAATGAATGTAAACAACAGCATTTTCGTGAAGCACAGATATATATACACTTTCCTTTGTTTCATTTCTTAAATTTCTCATAAAAGGCTTTGCCTTTTTTATAAAGTAAAGACTCTTTATATATGCATGTTCTAAAGACAGCAATTTCATCCCCAGTCTGTAATGACCTGTTTCTTTATCCTGCTCTATAATACCTTTTACCTCCAATGTTGCCAGTATTCTGAAGACATTATTTTTGTTCAGCCCCAGTATACTGCTTAGCTCTGTAACTCCGAGGTTATCCCTCTCCTTAAGAGCCTCTATAAGGTCAAGGGCTTTTTCTACAGATGTTTTTGCACCTTTCTTTTTCATAACAGTCCTTTAGAAATTTTTATATTTTTTCGTATATTTTATAACAAAACAGAAGAGAAAAGATGAAAATGAGACTGATTGTCATTACAGGAGTTACAGCAACAGGGAAAACAGAAATATCTATCGAGCTTGCCAGAAAAATAAAGGGAGAAATCATAAGTGCTGACTCTATGATGGTTTACAGATTTATGGATATTGGAACAGCAAAACCTACACCAGAGGAGAGACAGAGCATACCCCATCATCTGATTGATGTGGTTAATCCGGATGAGGAGTTTTCTGCCAAGGATTTTTTAAAAATAGCAGATGAGAAAATAAAAGAAATAACAGAAAAAGGGAAAACTCCTGTTATTGTTGGAGGAACATGGCTTTACATACAGGCTCTTCTTCACGGTCTTACAGATGCCCCACCATCAGACTGGAAACTGAGGGAAAATCTGTATAAAAAGGACAAAAAAGAGCTTTACTCAGAGCTTAAAGATGTTGACCCCCAGTATGCATCAAAAATACATCCTAACGATAAAAAAAGAGTGATAAGAGCTTTAGAGGTGTATTACCTTACAGGAAAACCATTCTCTCAGTATCACCTGAAGCACAGGTTCAAAGAAAAAAGATACAGTTTTACAGGTTTTGTATTAGACAGAAGCAGGGAAGAAATAATGTTAAGAGTGGAAAAAAGAGTTGAATATATGTTTAGAAGAGGATTGGTTGAAGAAGTAGAAAGACTGCTTGATATGGGATACGAAAAGCCATAACCTCAAAACAGGCAATAGGATACAAAGAGCTTATCCCATATCTAAAAGGAGAAACAGACCTTAAGTCAGCAAAACAGCAGATAATTAAAAACACAAAAGATTTTGCAAAAAGACAGATAAGAACATTCAGGTCAAAACTTAAAGAGAAAGAATGGTACAGGATAGATGTATCAAACTATACAAAGAATGAAGTTTTAGATACAATTATAAAAAAAATAAGTATGGAGGAAAAAGATGAACATACAGGATGAGCTCCTTGAAGAGCTTAAAGAAGAAGGAAAAGAAGTTGTTATATACCTTACAAGGGGAACAAGAATAACAGGAAAGATACTTGCGTCAGACCAGTTTACCATCCTCATTGAAGTAAACGGGGAAAAACAGTTAGTCTATAAACACGCTATAAGCACAATAGTTGCAGAAACTTAAAACAAAAATATATTTAGCCCTATGAGGTGCATATTAGTAGGAGTAAAAACTAAGGAAAAGACAGAAAAAGAGCTTAAACAGTCCCTGTACGAGCTTGAAGGTCTCGTTCAGGCTTTAAATGGGAAAACACTGGGGAAACTATATCAGAAAAGAGAAATCCCGGACCCTGCCACATTTATAGGAAAAGGAAAAGTAAAACAGCTGAAAGAAATAGCGGAGGGAACACAGGCTGACACCCTGATTTTTGATACACAGCTTTCACCTGTCCAGATATCAAATATTGAGAAGATAACAGGCATCAAAGTTTTAGACAGGACAGACCTTATTCTGTCCATCTTCTCAGAAAGGGCAAAGACAAGACAGGCAAAACTACAGGTTGAACTTGCAACTCTTCAGCATCAACTCCCCCGCATATATGGACAGAAAGGGAAAGCCCTCTCCCGTATTGGCGGTGGAATGAAAACAAAAGGGGCAGGAGAAAAATAGGCGAGATAAAGGTAAGAACAATAAAAAACAGAATATCAAAGATAAAAAAGGAGCTTGAACAGATAAAAAAACAGAGAAAGCAGCAGAGAAAGTGGAGAAATAAAAGTCCAGACATTCTTAAGGTTGCCCTTGTAGGCTACACAAACGCGGGAAAATCAAGTCTCCTTAACAGACTGACAAAAAGGGAAACATTTATATCTGACCAGCTGTTTGCCACTTTAGACACAAAGACTTCATACATAGTATTCCCAGATATAGGTAAAAAGGCAGTTATCACAGATACAGTAGGGTTTGTTAAAGATATGCCTGAAGAGATTATGGAAGCATTTATGGCAACATTAGAAGAAGTTAAAGAAGCAGACCTTATTCTGCATATAATTGACATATCTGACGAGAACTGGATGGAAAAGATGGAAGCAGTTGAGAAAATAATGGAAAAGATAGAAATAAAAGATAAGCCTACAATTGTTGTCCTTAATAAAGTTGACAGGGTAATTCCATCAGAAGATTTCCTTGACAGTTCTGAAGAAACAATGCTTACAGGAGACAGAGAAACTGTTATAATATCTGTAAATAAAGGCTGGAATTTAGACAGACTGATTGAAAAAATAAGGTTTTATGCAAAAGAGTTAAAAGCTGTCAGCTACAGCTAAGGAGGAAAAGATGGAAGGTTGTGTGTTTTGCAGAATAATAAACAGGGAACTGCCTGCAGATGTGGTTTACGAAGATGAACTGATGATAGCTTTCAGAGATATTGCACCTCAGGCAAAGGTTCACGTTCTCCTTGTTCCAAAGGAACACATACCAAATAATCTATACCTTGAAGGAAGACACAAACCACTGATAGGGCATATAATACTGAAGGCAAACGAAATAGCAAAACAGCTTGGTATAGCTGAAACAGGATTCAGACTGATTGTAAACACAGGAAAGGATTCTGGACAGGAAGTTCCTCACATACATTGGCATCTTTTAGGAGGAGAACCTTTAGGAAGGCTGATATGCAAGTGAAGGAAGTAGATACAAGAGGGATGTTCTGTCCTACACCTCTTATACTTGTATCAAAAGAGCTGAAAAATATTCCTGTGGGAAAAAGGCTGAAGGTTCTGGCAGACGATAAAGCATTCAAAAAAGACATAAAAATATGGTGTCATGATACAGGAAACAAACTTATATCCCTTGAGGAAAATGATGGCGTCATTACAGCCGTTATTGAAAGGGGAAAGGGATGGCACGGTGACACTTTGACAGAAAAACTGAAATTTTATGCCATTGGTGTTAAACTCCACCTTTACGACTACTTTTTCAGAATTTTCAGGTCTGCAGGTCCTAAATACATAATAACCTTTATGTCCATTCCAGAAGGTTTCAGAGCTATTGATTTTCTTAAAGAGAAAGGAATTAACGACTTTATCACCCTTCCTGTTCCAGATGAGATTTATGAGTTCTGCGGTGTTGTTATCGGTTTTAAAAATAAAGAAAGAGCTGTTGAGATTTATAATTTTCTGAAAGACCACAGTTTTGGTGTGGAAAATATACATATTGTAGACAGAAAGAGAAAGTACCCTGTTTTAAAAGATTTTTAAGATTTTTTCAGTTTATCTATCTGGAATGTAACGTTTTGAGGATGACAACAGCTTTTTAAACTTATGTTCATATTGTTAACTATGGCGTTGTAGGCATCCATAAAACCCATAACCTCTCCACCGAATCCCTTTTTAAACTTTTCCGCATCTTCCTTTGATGCAAACGGAATGGCACTGGGACTGCAACAGGGAACTGCAGAGCTTCCAACAACATACCATGCATTCAGAGCACTGATAGGATTTTCTGTAATAAAGTCGTATGTAATGGCAGAGACTTTTTTATCCTCATACTTACTGTGGAGCAAAAATCCACAGTGTTCACAGCAGGCTTCTATAACCTTATAATCCTCAACAGTAATCCTGTAAGGATATGCTCTTGTTATCGGTTTATCGCATATAGGACAGGTATCAACAATAAGAGCTTCTGAACTTTCTTTCTCATTCAGTAGAACCGCCCCATGTTTCCTTCTTATCTCTCCTTCCTTTTCTAACTCCCTTACGTCTCTGTATATGGTCATCTCTGATACATTAAAAATTCTGCTCAGTTCTTTAACAGATATCTCTTTCCTGTCTCTTAAAATCTCCATAATTTTTTCTTTTCTACTCATGCTTCCTCCTACTCAAGAACTCCTTTTGTTGATGGAGTTCCCTTTCTCCTTGGGTCAATCTCAACAGCCTGTCTCAGAGCAACTGCAAAAGCCTTTGTCATAGACTCTGCTATGTGGTGGAGATTTCTTCCTGCAAGGGCCTTTAGATGAACAGTAATCCCTGCAGAAAGAACCAGACCTTTAAAGAACTCCTCCATCAACTCAAAATCAAACTGGGTTATCTTCCCCCTCAGTCCCATATCGTCATAAAAAAGCAGTGGCCTTCCAGACAAATCTATAGAGCAAAGAGCAAGAGCTTCATCCATCGGAACAACAGAATAGCCAAATCTTCTTACTCCTTTTTTGTCTCCAAGAGCTTCCTTTATAGCCATACCTAAAACGATACCTACATCTTCAACTGTGTGATGGTGGCTCACATGCACATCCCCTGTTGCCATTATATCCACATCAATAAGGGAATGTTTAGAAAATGTCTCAACCATATGGGTTAAAAAACCAACAGGTGTGTCAACACTGTATTTTCCTGTTCCATCTAAGTTTATTGATAGCTCTATCTGGGTCTCTTTTGTTTCTCTTTTTACTGTAGCTTTTCTCATCTTTTTGCTCCACTCGTTTCTTTCAATGCCGTTCCCCTTTTGTCTTTTCCTTTAACAGGAAGTATCTCACACATCTCAGAAAGTCTTGAGGCAATTGCCTGTCCCATCCTCTCTTCCAGAGTATTTTCTAATAAATCCCCTTCAACTTTCTTCTTATTTTTTAGCTCAATGTTTGACGTTATTATTATCGGTTTCAAATCATTATACCTGTTAATTATTATGTAGTGTAGTATGTCTCTTGCCCAGTCTGATAGTCTCTCAGAGCCAAGGTCGTCAAGAACCAAAATGGGAGTTTCAATAACCTCCTCTAAAATCTCTCTTGAAGATGCAGAGCCGTCAAAAGAAGCCCTGAGGTCAAAAAGTAAAGACCTTGTATCGTAAAACAGCCCAACAACTCCTTTTCTCTTAAAAACTCCTTTAGCACACCAACTGCAAGATGTGTTTTTCCAACACCGGGAGAACCGACCAGAAAAATACCTTTCCCTTCTAAAAAATCATCTGAATTTATGTAATCCTCAATTCTTGTAAGTATCAGGTTGTGTCCATATTTTTTTTCTGGTACAAAATTACTCAGTTCCTTATCTCTGTATCTTTTAGGGATTCTCATTCTGTTAAAGATATCTTCTGTAATCTCAGAATAACGACATAGACATTTTTTTACGCCATGTTTTTCTTTTACCCAGCCAGTATCTTCACATATGGAACACTTTACTTCTTCCATACACTGCTCCAGAATCTATTTGAAAATAAGATATATATTTTGTGTTAATTTAACAAGATTTTATTTATCTTTCTGAATTTCTGACAGCTCTTTCTCTATCTGTTTTAACCTCTTTAGAATCTGTTCTTTTATTTTGCTGAAGTCCTGACTTCTGATTTTTTCCTTTATCTCTTTTAACTGTTTTTTTATCTCTTCCAGCTGTTTCTCTATCTCTTTATCACTCTTGATTCTTTCCTTTATTCCTTCAGCTATAAGTTCAATACCTTTCTTTATCTCATCAATTCCCTTCTCTATTTTTTCTTCAGATGCATAAACAAATGTAAAAGCTATAAGAAAAAACAGAACCAGTCTCATCTCTTCATTATTCCGTAAAATATCATCTTTATAAACTGGTCAGGGTCTTCAATAATCCTGCCTTCTCTTCCAGATATTACATATGCAAATACTTTCGCCTGTATGGAACCGATAAAAAACATTGCAACATCTTCAGGAATAAGCTCCTCTTTTATGCTACCCTCTATCTGTCCATCCCTTATAATTCTGGAAATTTCCTTAGTGTAATTTTCAACAAAATTATTCAGAATTGTTTTAAATTTCGCATCCTCAGAACGGGAAAGCTCAAAACACAGAACAGGAACAGCTCCTCTCGTTTCCTCCTAAAACATCTATGTGAGCTTTAAGGAGTAGTTCTAACTTTTCTTTTACTGTTTTCCCTTTTTCTACTGCTTCTATTGCGCTCTGAGAACATCTGGAAACATATTTCTGTATAATCTCCAATATTATGTCATCCATAGATTTAAAATGCTTAAAAATAGCAGCGTCTGTAATACCAAGTTTATCTGCAATATTCTTCGCAGTAAACTTCCTCAAACCTTCTCTTACTATAATCTCTGCTCCAACCTTTATTATCTTTTCTTTCGTCGGAAGTTTCTCAATGTTATCTGTAACCATATCAGCTCTCCTCCAGTTTAATCATTTTAAAAAATTCCTTTAGACTGACAAGGGCTCCAGCTGCGTTTTTATGCCCTCCACCACCTAACAATTTTGCAAGGTCGAGGGCACTGGGCTCCTGACCTTCACAGCTTCTGAAACTGAGTTTTACGTCTGTTCCCTGAATATTAAACAGTAAAACAGCCTCTCTGAACTTTGTGGACAGGATATTTCCTATCTCAGACTGAAAATAGTTTGTGTTAAACCCTCTGACAGTATAATCACCTATCCTTACAGGGGTTTCCTTTGCCCTTTCAACATATCTGCTTATTAGATAATCAGCGAAGGCAGCTACGATTTTTCCCTTCTCTAAAAGTTCTTCAGGAGATTTTTCAAACAGTTTAACAACCTCTTCAGGTTTGTTTGTGTATGGAAGAAGGAAAAGGTTCATATATCTTGTTCTCTCTCCATACCTCCATGTCCATATATCCTGGTCTTCCACATATTTCACAATCCATGGAGGCTCTGTTTTAAACAGATATTCCCATGTCAGGGAAGCACCAGAGCGGTTGTTGTTAAATACAAACTTGAAGTTTTTAAACTGTTTGCTTGTCTCTTCCAGATAATCCTTTGCACTTATGTGATGGTCTATATTGATTACCTCTTTTGCCTTTTCAATAACTTTTTTCAGATCTTCTTCTCTGAGGGAAAAGTCAACAATGTAAACAACAGTTTCTCTATCTATACTGCCAAGTATCTGCTCAATCTGTTCCTGTCTGTATCCGTGCTCTAATGGAAACAGCTTACACTCTGGATACTTTTTCAGTAAAACAGCTGCAGCCGTTGTTCCATCTGTACAGTTTCCGTGGTATATACACACAATCTTTTCCATAATCTCCCCTTCAGGTTAGACATAACTAACTTACATTAACTTTAAAAAATTTTTATTGGAATTTCAATACTATCCGAAATTCTATAATGTGAAGTTATTCAAAAATAGGGATTTTTCAAAATTTGACATACACAATATACAGGGGTATTATTAAAAGAAAACACTATATGTAGTATGTAAGAGCAAGGAGGAGAGCCATGAAAAAACTACAGTTCATAGGAAAAACATCAGTAAAGGATAACATCAGACTGTCAGAAAATCCAAGGTATCCTGTATTTAAAGATATATACACAAAGCAGAAAAAGGCCGTATGGTTCCCGGAAGAGCTGAACATACAGCAGGACGTTTTAGATTACAAATCATTAACCCCAACAGAAAAAGACCTGTTTGATACATCTGTTGGATACTTTGCCTCTTCTGAACTCTTAGTCCAGAACGTTCTTGGGAACGGTTTCTTCCCTGTCCTTACAGACCCATATGCAAAGATGAGCTTTTCAACCCAGATGTTCATGGAAAACATCCACTCAGACTTTTTTGAGATAATACTGAACACTTTTGAGATGGACAGGAAAAGAATATACAACATAACATTGGAAGATAAACTTCTGAAAGAAAAACAGGAGCTTATCATAAGAGCTGTTGACAGGATAACATATGGAAAGGCCGACCCTGATACCTTAGAAGGTAAAAAGCAGATTCTTACCGCAATACTGCTGAACAACATTATTCAGGAAGGTATGTTTTTCTACTCAGCCTTTGCCCACTTCTTTGCCATGAAGGACACAGGAAAGATGAAAAATGTTGTTTCTGGCGTTGAGCTTATACTGATAGATGAGTCTCTGCATCTGCAGAACGGTATTGAAGCAATATTGACAATTGTTGAAGAAAATCCTGAGATTGTTGATGATGAAAAGTTTGTTGAAAATATCAAAGAGACGATAATTGATGCTGTTGAACTTGAGCTGAACTATCTGAAAACAAAGTTCGGTGGAACAACTATATTTGGCGTGTCCTATAAAGAGCTTGAGAAATATATGAAGTACATAGCAGACAGAAGACTTGAAGAACTTGGATTTGACCCTCAGTTCAGGATAGACCAGAATCCACTTAAATTCTTACAGAAGGAAGATGTAAAGAAACTGACTAACTTCTTTGAAGTTTCAAGCACTGAGTATACCAATTTCTAAAAACTTCGAAGAAATTAGATATCTAAATGAAAGGTGAAAATCTTTTAAGACTTTGGAAAAATCAACCTTGGGGTTAAAAACCACATCTGAAGAAAAATATATAAAGGAGAGGTAAGATGCAGAGGATAGTCGTTAAAAGGGATGGAACAGAAGAAAAATTTCAGATGAAAAAACTGATAAATGCAATATTTGCCCTTTTAGAGGGAATGGACATACCGGATGATTACGAGATAGTGTTTAAGATAGCAAAAGAACTTGACCTTAAAATTCCAGAAAGAGTAACAACACAGGAGTTAGATACCCTCGTCCTTAAAGCGATAGAGCAGCTTATACCAAAACATTACATATACGACACCTTAGCTGCAAAACAACTGCTCAAACTGATAAACAGAGAAATAGACAGAAGATTTCCAACATTTAAAGACGCAATAATGTTTGGGGTAAAAGAAAACCTGTACAGGGAAGAGCTTCTAAACTTTGACCTTGATAGGTTGGAAAAAGCTCTTGATTACAGCAGAGATTCTCTCCTTGATTACTTTGGTATGACAACTCTAAAGGACAGATACTTTACAAGGGACAGGGAGGGAAACATCATAGAAAAACCCCAGTGGTTCTTTATGAGAGTTGCTATGGGAATAGGAAATACAGAAGAAGAAGTGATAAAAATATACGACAAAATCTCAAAACTTGAATACCTCCACTCTACACCAACCCTTTACAATTCAGGAACAGTAACCCACCAGTATTCAAGTTGTTATGTGAACGTTATAGATGACAGTTTAGAGAGCATTATGGACAAGGCAAAAGAAACTGCATTTTTAGCAAAATATGCAGGGGGAGTGGGAACAGACGTTACAAGAATTAGAGCAACAGGTTCCAAAATACACTCCCTCAATGCAAAATCTTCTGGGGTTATACCGTTTATAAAAATATTTGACACAATAGTAAATGCCATCCAGCAGGGTGGAAGAAGAAGAAGCTCACAGGTTATGTATCTTCAGCCGTGGCATTTAGACATTGACGCATTTTTAGACCTGAGAGAAACAACAGGGAACCCATACTTCAGAACACCCTCCCTCAACACTGCCATCTGGATGCCAGATGAGATAATGAGAAGGATAAAAGAGGGAGAGCCTTTATACCTGTTTGACCCTGCAGAATGCCCAGAGCTTGTTACTGCATGGGGAGAAGATTTTACAAAAAAATATTTTGAGTGTATAGAGAAGGCAGAAACAGGTCAGTTAAAACTGTGGAGAAAGATAGACTCTCAGGAGTGGTTCAACAGATATCTGTTCAAACTCGCCAAAACAGGTCATCCGTGGCTGACCTTTAAAGACAGACACAATGAACACAACCCTTGCCCAGAGTATGGAGTAATAAACTCATCTAACCTCTGTACAGAGATTAGTATCCCCAACTCACCAGAAAGCACTGCAGTCTGTACCCTTGCGTCAGTTAATCTTGCAAAGCACATCAATGAAGACAGAACAGACATAGACTGGGAAAAACTGAAAGACACTATAGAAACAATGGTCGTTGCACTTGACAACATATTAGACAAAAACTTCTACCCATCAGAGGAAAGCCGTAAAAACACAATGGATTTAAGACCCCTTGGCATAGGCCTTATGGGATTTGCAGAAAGTTTAATTGAACTTGGAATACCTTATGACAGTGATACTGCAGTTGAGTTTGCAGAAAAGGTTGCAAAATTCATAAGAGAAACAGCTTACAAAAAGTCAGAGGAGCTTGCTAAAGAAAGGGGAGCATTTCCACACTACGAGGAGATGAAGGCAAAAGGAAAACCATACCCATACCCACCGAGAAGAAACGCAGTATTACTTGCAATAGCACCAACAGCATCTATATCAATAATCGCAGGAACAACCTCTTCCATAGACAGCTACTTCTCAAATGTTTACTCAAGGGATACACTCTCAGGTAAATTTATAGTAGTAAACAAACAGCTGATGAAAAAGTTAGAAGAGTTAGATATGTGGAATGAAGAAATAGCAGAGAGGATAAAAGCAGATGGAGGCTCTATCCAGTACATAGAAGAGCTTGAAGGTAAAATAGACAAAAGACTGTTCAAAGGTGCTTACGAGATTCACCCAAAAAGACAGATAGATATAGCAGCAGCATTCCAGAAGTATGTAGACCAGGCAGTATCAAAATCCATATACATAGAGGAAGACCTCAGGGGAGAGATGTTTGATATATACATGTACGCATGGGAAAAAGGACTGAAGTCCACATACTACTGCTTTATAGACAAGACAGTCAAAGGAGAAAAATACACACAGAAGGTAAACAAAAGAGGAACAAGAAGAGGCTTTGGTCTAAGAAAGAAAGATGCAGAAGAGCACAGACCCCAGATATCACAGGAAGAAGACATTGAGCAGATAGAAAAGATGGCAAGGGAAAAGTATGGAGATGAGGTGGTTGACAGAGTAAAGTCAGGCAACATAGATGCCTGTCCTACAGACCCACTGCTCAACAAAATATGTCCAAGCTGTGAGTAACAGGGGGTTTTCTGCCCCCATTTTAGAGGAAAAAATGGGAAAAGCATACAATCCAGAAGATTACCTGTGCCAGATGTGTGCCTATAAATCCTGTCTTCACAAAAGCAAAGGCAGGGAGATACTGAGAAAAAAATTCCTTGAAATGCAGAAAAAAGAAGATATAAATATTAATAAAGAAGAGATTTTTCAGATTTGCAAAACTGAAAATAAAGAAGAATGATTACTGATAGAACAACTCCTCTAAAACTGCTGAGATACAGCCTGTTCAGAAGTTTTTGTTTTCAAAACATATTTTGGCATAATTATTTCCTTATAAAGTTCGAAGAATAAGATATAACCACCGAAACAAAATTTAATACGTAAGTATTTACTGATTAAAAAATTTTATGTTAATATAAAAAATATTAAGATATCTTAACAAAATAAAAAAAACTAAATTTAAGGAGGTTACAGCATGAGGAAAGTTTTAGGTTTAGCAGCAGCAGGATTATTAGCAGCAGGTGCTGCCCAGGCAGGAACGCTCACTGTAGCAAATTCTGACATTGTTCTTTATGGAGGGGTGTCTGCAGCTTATGACTGGCAGGATAACGATATCTTTGCCAGAACAATTTATCCAAACTTTAACGCAGCTGGAACTTACACAGGTGACTCAAATCCCACAAATACCTTCAATCGAGACAACTTCCACGCTTTCAACATTTGCTATCGGTCTTATGAAAAAGGCTGACGCCAACAGTCCAATTGGATTTAACGCAGCTTTTGCATCTTTTACAGTTCCAACATTAATCGCTTCCTCCACAGCAACTAAATAATGCTGGTTTAATCGCTGCTGGAAGCACTGGTTCTTTTCAACCATGGCTTGCATATGTGACAATTGCTCCAGTTGGAAGGGCTTTCTGTTGGTGCAGGTCTGCTGTGGAACAGTTCGGAGAAGCTCCTCTCACAATACTGAACCCCGCACATACAACAGAGGAGCACTGTTTGCTGGACTTGACCCTGTTCTTTTTGCAGGTGCAAGGGTTAACTACGATGCAGGAGTTGCCAAGGTTTACATTGGATACAATCAGGGTGGTGGTCTAAGGCAGGGAAGCGGAGAGGCCTAGTAAAAACTGGTATAGGGGAACAAATATTGATGTAGGATACAACGTGGGGATGCCTTTGGCCCGGCGTAATGGCTGACCTTGGAATGGCTAAAGTTGGTCTTCACACTTACAAGCGAATCTAAGGGAAGAGACGCCTTTTATGTTTGCATGTGTAAGCTGACGCAGGTGTTGCAAAGGTAGGACTGGAGATTGATTACACAAAACTTGATGATGCAGCAAAAATTTCTGGAAGTACGACGATTCTGCATGGGGAATAGCTCTCAACATAGACCCTGTAGTTGGCTCCAAACATCTCTGTTCCTATTAGAATAGAGTATGTGGACAATGGAGTGGTTTCAAACACCGTGTTACCAGGAACTTAGATGCTGGAACTTTTGTAAATCTGGGTTCTGGAGTATACCTTACTGGAGAAGGTTCCATATGGTCTTTCACAATCACACCAACCTACAAACCAACCAAAAATACATTCGCAAGACTTGAAGCTGCTTATATCTCAACAGACAAAAGTATTCGTAGACGACAAGTACCAAAGATAACAGAACTATTTTAGCCTTTGAAGCAGGATTCCTGTTCTAAGGAAGATAAACAGCTTTAATAAGCCATATGCCACAGGGCCCCCTTAATGGGGGCTTTTTTATTTGAAATGGCAGTTTTTTAGCTTAAAATAATTGAAAAGGAAAACAAAAACAGCTTAACATGCCTTAACTGGAGACAAAAACGATAGATGAAAAGAGTTATTTGGCTTGAAGCATTTCAACTACCCAGTTACATATTATCATACTCACCTCAAAAGGCAGCCAACACAACGTAGCTTCAGCTTCAATAACATGGAACTGAGGACTCAAAAGGAGTTTAAAAATGAACTTTATTCCACATAGATGCAAACTGATTTGGAAGATATGTAAATAGAATGAGTTTGAACAGACACAGAATGGAAACTTGGTTCTGAAGATATAAACAGACGATTTGAAGAATTACGATATGATATGAATAAACGCTTTGAGCAAGTGGATAAAAGATTTGAGGATAGTAAATAAAAGATTTGAACAACTATGGATACGATTTCTGTGGATGGATAAACAGGAATGACTTAACAAACCTCCTACAGCAGTGTGGTGATTGGTCTCTTTGCATACTGGGACAGAAGGACAATTATCAGAAAATCTAAAGAAGAAACTATTGAAGAGTTAGAAAGACAGGGTAGTATTAGAAAGCTGATAGAGGTTTTAAGGGAAAGAGCAAAAACAGATAAAGAACTCGCCAAAATACTGAGAGATTTCAATCTTCTGTAAAGGAAACCTTTATGCTCGGGATAGAAAAACTGTTAGAAAAGCTTATCCAGAGGCAGAAAACTCCTAAAAGCGAGAGGGAAGAGCTTAATCTGGACATAAAAACAAAATATGTTCACGGTCTTCTGTTTTACAACACCTACTTTGACCACCTGTCAAAAGCACTTGGAAAAGATACTGTCTGCCTTATCGTGGGAGGCTGGATAAGAGACAGACTGCTAAACAAATCTGTCAAAAGCAGCATAGATGTGGACTTTATCGTTACTACAGACCCTTTTGAGATAGTAAAAAAATTTAGAGAGATATTAGGCAGAGGAGACATTTTCTCCTTTGAAAAAGAAAAAGATGTTGCAACTATCATATTTTATGAGGGGGAAATCAGGTACAGATTTGACTTTTCATACTTAGACATATCAGACATAATGGAAAACTCACAGCTTGACTTTTACGACAAGGAAAGAGCTATTATTGACAGAGAATAGAGGAGGATTTACTGCAGAGGGATTTTACAATTAACGCTATGGCAGTTGTTTTTGACGATGCCCTTGGTACTGGGTGCATCCCAGACAGTTCTGTTTGACCCTTCAGACGGTCTTAAAGACCTTCAGACAGG
>JAUZSJ010000033.1 GCA_030949555.1 Persephonella sp.
ATGAAACTTACTTCTTCAGAGGAAAACATCAGTTTGAGACTCTTATAAAGCATGTAATATCTATACTGGACAAAAAAGGCCGTCAACAGATGCTATAAGTATTCTTGAGTGCCCCCTGTTCCACAGGAGAGGAGGTTTACAGCATAGCCATATATCTTCTTGAGGAGGGAAATTACATTAAAAAGAGAGATTTTATTCTTGTAGGTATTGACATTGACTCCTTAGCCATAGAAAAAGCAAAAGAAGGTCTATACTCTGAAAGAAGTCTGCACAAGGTTCCTCAAAACCTTCGGGAAAAATACTTTATAAAAGAAGGAGAGTTTTATAGAGTTCGTCCTTTTCTGAGAGAATCTGTGTCCTTTGAAGTTGTTAATGTATTAGACAAATACAGAATGAAAAGATTGGGAATGTTTGATGTTATATTTTCCAGAAACATGCTGATATATTTTGAGGAAAGGGAGAGATTAGAAGCTATTGCTAACTTTTACAGCATAATGAAACCAGGAGGATACCTGTTTTTGGGACATGCAGAGAGGATACCCAGTCATTTTAAGCTCTTTAAACCTGTAAAACTTGGAAAAAGCTTCCTGTATGTTAAAGAGGAAGATTAAAATGGACAACATGAGCAGTAAAAATGTTATGTTTTTTTACATTAATGATAAACAGTGCATAGTTCACACTCTAGACAGCGAAAAACAGTTGATAGATAAACTGAAAAACAAAAAGTTATGTCAAATACTGTCTAAAAGTCAGGATTACATAAAAAAATGTGAGGAGAAAATAAATAAAGCCATAGCAAAAAGAAACAAAACGGCAATAATCACCGTAGAAAATGAGGAAGGAAAAAGTTTTGAAGTAGGCTTATTGCGGTGTAAAGACCACTTCTTGTGCTATGTTGTAGACATAACATCCCAGTTAGACCATCACCTTTTTAAAACAATGTCCGAAGTTGCTCCAATGGGCATATTTTTCCACATAAAAGGTAAGCTACTATTTGCAAATCAGAAGCTTGCAGAAATTCTTGAGATGAAGATAAACGACATAATGAAAATTGATTTAGAAAAGCTTAAAGAAATAATCTATCCTGAGGACTGGCCAGTCGTAGAAAAGTATCTGGATTGCAGACTCAAAAATATAAACAGGTCAGGAAGCTACACAATCCGCATCAAAACAGGTTCAGGATATCTGAAGTGGATTCATATCAATTCAGAAACAGTTCCCTACATGAAAGAGCATGCAGCAGTAGGAACTGTAGAGGATATAACAGAAAAAGTAATATTAGAAACTGTTTACAGAATGCTTATAACTATAAATCAGGTAGGATTTAGGTATAAGTACCTAAACGGCTTTTTCCACAGAATTACAGAGATATTGGTAGATAACAAACTGTTTCACGCAATTAATATTGAGGAAGTCATAAGAAAAAAGAAAATTCCAATCATAACTGCAGGAGACAACAGCCTTATAATAGTTTTCTCCAGAAAGTGAACAAAGTGAACTTAGTCCTCACATTAAAAGTGTATTATACATGAAAAATCACACAACAGCCAGATTTACAGTCTCTCTACCTATATTCGTTAACAACAGACTGAAATATCTCATAACCCTTTATTCTAAGGATGAATACAGACTTTCAGAGAAACAGATTAATATGTTTGAAGAAATGGCATACGACATAAGTATCATAGCCTCATACATCAAACAGGGTGAAGACCTATACAGAAAAGAGTATTACGATTCAGTAACAGGTTTTGGAAACAGAAAACTGCTCTATGAAAAGATAGACGAATTCATCTCAAAAAAAGAAAATTTCTACATTATAATGCTGGACATATATAACTTTAAGAGAATTAATGAACTTTACGGAACCAAAATCGCGGACACATTGCTCAAAGAAATTGGAATCACACTGCTTCATTCTCTCAGAACAAATTATGTTTTCAGAATTGGTTCTGATGAGTTTGTTATACTGTGGGAAGGAGATGTATATAAAGCACTGGAGATTATAAGAAATAGCTTAAAAGAACACTTCCTGATACGAGGAAGAAGTATCAGTATTAACTTTAATCTTGCAATAGTTCAGTATCCTAAAGACGGAAAGTTCAGAATGGAGCTACTGCTAAAAGCTGAAAGAACTCTACAAAAAGCAAAAGAGGAAGGGAAAGACATTATAATGTTTTTTGATACAGAATTTTATTCCGAAATTAAGAATTACTTTGAGATTGAGGAGCTGATAGACGAATCTTTAAAAACAGGAAGATTCTTTGTCGAGTATCAGCCTGTTGTATCCTTTTCTACTGACAGGATAGTAGGAGTAGAAGTTTTATTGAGAATGTATGACAAAAATGAAGATATAATCTCTCCTAACAGATTTATTCCTGTAGCAGAAAAAAGTGGACAGATAATAATGCTTGACACTATTGCTCTTCGTAGAAGCATAAAAGAACTGAGGCCTTTACTTGAAAGTGGAAAGCTTGAATTCTTCTCCATTAACCTTACCCCAACAAACATCAGACTGATATCAGAAATCTTTATGCCAGATAAAGGAACAAACTTTTTAAAAAACGAGCTGAGCGAAAAAGATGTAGAGATTATGAAAAAATATCTCACAATAGAACTTACAGAAAGACAGTTTTTAGAGATAACCAGACATTCTGAACACATTAAAAAGTTGAGAAGTGAAGGTATCAAAATAGCAGTTGATGACTTTGGAACAGGCTACTCTTCTCTGAGCTATCTGAGCCAGCTTGAACCTGACTTTCTAAAAATAGACCACTTTTTCGTAAAAGACATAATTTCTGACGATAGAACATGGAAAATAGTTCAGTCTATAATCAGCATTGGAAAACCCTTTGACCAGACAATAATAGTTGAGGGTATAGAATCCAAAGAACAATACCAGAAATTAAAGGAAGCCGGATGTGATATGTTTCCAGGGATTTTACTACTCACCACCTGTTCCTATAAGTAAATTAAAAAACATGCTTTAAATAGATTTAACTGCTTTTTTCATCACATCAAGCATATAGTTTAAATCCTCTTCAGAAATCACAAGAGGTGGCATAATAACCATAACATCTCCTAATGGTCTAACCCACACCCCTTTCTTTATCATGTAGTTTGCAACCTTAAAGCCTGTTCGCTCTCCGTAAGGAAAGGGCTCTTTTGTTTTTTTGTTTTTTACAAGTTCTATCCCAGCCATAAAACCATACTGTCTGACATCTCCAACATGTTTCAAATCCCAGAACTCTTTCAGTCTTTCTTCCAGTAGCTTTATTTTAGGCTGCAGTTTTTTAAGTGTCTGTTCCTCTTCAAAAACCTCTAAGTTTGCTATAGCCACACTGCAGGCAAGGGGATTGCCTGTGTATGTGTGTCCGTGATAAAAATGTTTTGCCTCTCCGAACTCTCCTAAAAACTGGTTAAATATCTCATCTGTTACGAGAGTTGCTGCAAGGGGAAGATATCCTCCTGTTATTCCTTTTCCTAAAGCCATTATGTCAGGCTCAACCCCTTCCTTCTCACAGGCAAACATATGACCTGTTCTACCGAAGCCTGTTGCAACTTCGTCAACAATCATCAGTATGTTATACTCGTCACATATCCTTCTTATCTCTTTCAGATATCCTTTTGGAAATG
The DNA here is from genome assembly GCA_030949555.1 of Persephonella sp. Taxonomy (GTDB): domain Bacteria; phylum Aquificota; class Aquificia; order Aquificales; family Hydrogenothermaceae; genus Persephonella_A. Next base: position 3,637 of record JAUZSJ010000033.1, read on the forward strand.
GCAGTATTCCAGCAGCTCCCTGAACACCAGCCTCAAGAACAAAACCTGCAATCTCCTGATGATTTTTAAACACAAAATCTTCAACCTCTTCAATCAGCATTTTTGTTGTGTCATACTCTAATGCCCTTTCCCTTCCCACTTTCTTAACAGCCTCAAGATAAGGGGAAGGCAGTCTTATAAACATCAAACAGGAGAGGTTTATACTTTTCATGAAATATGTTTATACCTCCTACAGAAACGCTTCCTATCGTGTCTCCGTGGTAAGCTTCAGACAGTGTTACAAACTTTGTTTTCTGTTTTTCACCTCTGTTGTGCCAGTAGTGGTAGGCTATCTTTATTGCTATCTCCATAGCTTCAGAGCCATCCTCTGAATAAAAAACCTTTGTCAGTTTTGGTGGTGTTATATCCACAAGATTTTTTGCAAATGTTATGGCAGGAACATTGGAAGCTCCTAAGTGTAGTAAAGTGGGCTATCTTTTTTATCTGCTCCTCTAAAGCCCTGTTCAGCTTTGGGTGGTTGTGTCCGTGAACATTGCACCACAGAGATGCAACCCCATCTATGTATCTGTTTCCATCTATATCGTAGATATAAACCCCTTCTCCTCTTTCAATGATTACATTTTCTTCCTCTCTGTATACCTTCATCTGTGTAAATGGATGCCAGAAGTATTCTTTATCCCACTTCTTCAGGTAATCCTTTTTCAGCATTTTATCCACCTTAATGTTTTTTAATTATTATCCCAGAATTTCCTTTGCAGGAAAACCTGCAGAAAGAAAACTCAATGGTTCAAATCATAAAATTAGATCCTGTTTTATATATAATACCTTTCCATTAAAACAGGGAGAAAAGCATGCAGACAGAACACAGATTTACTTATTTTTTTAAAGAGGGATACTTTAAAGGAGATTCAGAATATATCATAGCCACACAGACCCCTCTGCCAGAAGACAGTCCATTAAAAGAGCTAAAAAATGCCCGGTGGGCTATATACAGGGGAGCTACAGGGGAAAAACTCACACAGGATTTTGAATGGATTTCTCCTTTGGGACTGGTAAAGGGGCAGTCTGAATACTTCAGAGCCGCAAAAGATGGAAAGGAAGCTCTCTTCACACTAAAAAACAGATAACTCCGTGGTTTGATAAAATCAGAGACAGGGGAGCCCTTACAGGAGAAAGTTCCTACTACTGGGGAAAACTGAAGGGATTTTATGCTCTGTATAATATACATACAGGAGAAAAACTTACAGAAGACTTTAAATCTTCTGTTATTGCAGGAGCTGTTATTGGAAAGTCTGACTATATCATAGGAAGCTACGGGGAAGAGATATTTTTTATTGTTGATTTGAAAACAGGGAAAAAGTATCGCAGGAGTTTGAGGAGGACACCCTTATTGAAATACTGAAACATGGTGACCTTGAAAGGGCATTAAAAGAGCTGAAATAAAAAAGGGGGAATTCTCCCCCTTTATCTTTAAAGAGATTTTACACATGCAAGAACATCATCGTAGTCAGGCTCTTCTGTAATCTCTGGAACAAGCTGCTTGTAAACAACCTTTCCTTCACTGTCAACAACAAATACTGCTCTGGCAAGTATTCCCTTCAATGCACCTTCAGCTATCAGAACTCCATACTTTTCCATATCCCTGTATCTGAAGTCAGAAGCCACTGTAACATTCTCAATGTTAAAAGACTCACAGAACCTCTTTTTCTGCAAAAGGTAAGTCCATAGAAACAACAGTCACATCAATGTCCAGTCCGGCAACAATCTCGTTGAACTTTTTAGTTTCTGTCTCACACACAGGCGTGTCAAGGGATGGAACAGTGATAATCAGTTGTGGTTTTCCTTTAGCTCCGCCGATAGTCTTTTCAGAGAGGTCAGAAGCAACCACGACAGCCTCTGGAGCTCTGTCTCCAACATTGATTTCGGTCCTGCTAAAGCAACAGGGTTTCCTTTAAGATTTACTGTTACTGCCATACTTAACCTCCTTTGCCGTTTTGATTTACAAAAATTCTACTGGTTAATCTCCTCCATTTTTATGATTTTTCTCTTGTTTAAACAGAAATGGTAGTTAAATTAATGTATAATCAACTTAAAAAAGGAGGAGCAGGATGCCGGTAGTTGGAGCAGCAAAGTTAGAAATTCTGACGAGAAAGTCAGCAGGCCTGGATATTGACAAAAGCAAGGCAAAGGAGATTACAGACATCGTGGAGAAAAAACTTTACGACCTCCTCCTTATAGGAGAAAGGAACGCAAGTTACAACAACAGAGAAGTAATATGGGAATCTGATGTTCCTCTCACAAAAGGGTTTTTAGAGTCAATGCAGAAGTTCAGAAAGTTAGAAGAAGAGGTGGCAGTAGAAGATATTTTAAACTTCCTTGCAACCCTGCCCCCTTTAAAGTATCCATTAGAAACAGAGCTTGAAAAGAGACTTCCAGAAATTGTAGGAACGCTAATTTACATACTTGCTCACCTTATTAAAGAGATAACACCAGAAAGCAGAAAACCTTCTTCTGAAGACATAGAAAAGGCAGGTAAGATATTAGACCTGACAATGTAATAAAAATCATAGGGGGTTTCCCCTTTTTTGTTTTAAAATCCTTAGAAACACAACTTCTGGGGAGGTATAAATTTGTTTAAGATTCTTGAAAAAGTTGTAGAAAGGCTGTTGTGGGAAAGCAGGCTTATGATATTTTTGGCAGTCATATCCAGTGTTGTTGGAGCATTTGTCCTCGTTCTTATCGGAACATACGACATATATCTGATAGTAAAAGATTCAATGAATATGTTCTCTTCAAAAGAGTTCTTTAAAGAGTTCCACAGAGAAGCCCTAAAATACATCGTTTCAGCTGTTGACGTGTATCTTATTGCAACAGTTCTTCTTATTTTTGGTCTGGGTCTTTATGAACTTTTTATATCAAAGATAGACCCTATGGAAAAGGATACTAAATCCTCACGGATTTTGGTGGTTCATACTTTAGACCAGCTGAAAGATAAATTAGCAAAAGTTGTAATTATGGTTCTTATTGTTACTTTCTTCAAGTATGCTATAGAGTTCAAATATCAGAACATAAAAGAGCTCCTGTTCCTCAGTGTTGGTGTTTTTCTAATAGCCCTGTCTATGTACTTTATGCACAAGGGTCATGAAAGCGGTGAGAAACATTAGGGGATTATCTGAAACTTCCTGAAAAAATCTAAGTCGTAATCAATATCAATAATATCTTCTCTGGCCAGACTGTTTACAACTTCAGGAGAACAAAAAACATCCTCTGGCCACTCTCTGTAATATCCGTCTATTTCCCATTTTCTGGTAGCATCAATACCCCATATCTCCTCTATCCAGACATCTTTCAGGGCGTCTATGTTGTTTGTAACTCTCCAGATAAGCATGTACGGATTGTTCAGGCCGTTATGCTGATGGTCAACAAATACAACAATTTTCAGATGATTTTCCAGTTTTCTCAGTTTGTTGAAGATATATTTCACAGGTTTTGATTTATTAACTGCAATCACCGTAATAGGATTTGGAGTATCTGTCATATACTGTTTAAGACCAACCACATCACTATCAATCTCTTTTTATCTTTCTCAGAAGTTCTTCATCGCTGATTATATGGACACTTTTCTTAACTATTTTTCCTGTTGCATCTATCCCTAACTTTCCCCCTACAAGGGGCTGATAACTGGAGTGGTCAAGCTGGTCAACAATACCTTCAGTGATAAGAAATGAGTTTCTATCTATTCTCTCCAATATGTGTTTTGCCAGACTGTAATAATCTGTCAGCTGTGGAGCATTTTCACTGACAAAAACAGCGTGCTTCAAGAAGCTCATCTGGCCAACACCCCAAAGGGCATGCATTATCTGTTTTGAGTGTCCTGGATAGCGAGGTTTTATCTTTGCAATGAGGAGATTGTGGAAGCAACCATTTTCAGGCATGTGATAATCAATAAGGTCAGGGGCCGTTGTCCTGAGCAGGGGTAAAAATATCCTTTCTGTTGCCCAGCCCATATATTTGTCTTCTACTGGAGGTTTACCAACAACTGTTGCGTAATAGTAGGGTTTTTCTTTCATTGTGATAGCTTTCACCTTCATCACTGGAAATTTTTCAACAGGAGTGTAATATCCTGTATGGTCCCCAAAAGGTCCCTCTGGTCTGAAATCTTCAGGGTTTACTTCCCCTTCAATAACAATATCCACATCTTCTGGTATGTATATCTCACTGGTTAAAGATTTTACCAGTCTGGGATTTGTTCCTTTTATAAATCCATACAGTAGCAGTTCAAACATACCATAAGGAAGAGGAGCCTGACCACACCATGTGTATAAAGGGTCTCCTCCTATTGCAACAGTTACAGGCATATCCTTTCCTGCTTCTCTATACTGGTCAAAAAAGTGGGAGGCATCTTTGTGTATCTGCCAGTGCATAAGCATCTCATTCTCAGAAATAATCTGAAGTCTGTAAAGTCCAAGGTTCTGAAACTTACCATCAATGCTTTTTGTGTAAACCTGACCGGCAGTTATAAATCTTCCTCCATCTTTTTCCCATGTTTTGAGAACAGGAATGTTAAACAGATTTATGTCATCACCTGCAAATTTTACTTTCTGGGAGTTTCCTTCGCTTTCAATCTTTTAAAGAGCACACCTCAGTTTAAGCAGTATGGATAACATTTTAAACCTGTCTTTTAAAGACTGGGGAGGTTTCATGTGGAGTAGACTGTTTATCTCTTCAGCTACCCTGTCAGGATGTTTTCCAAATATTCTTTCTGTAATGTCAAAACCTGCAAAACAGTTCATAACGACGGGAATACTGTACTTATATCCCCTTTTTTTGTCTACAGGAGTAGTAAAAAGGAGGACGTCTGGTCTTTCCTTTTTTATCTCTACATAGGCAACATGGGGAATTTCAAGTTCCACATCAAGAGGTTTATCAATAACCTTTAATCTTCCTAAATCTTTTACAGTTTTTAAAAACTTTTCCATAAGGTTTAAACATCAAGATTTTTCACTCCTCTTTTGCATACTTCATTATAAACTCTTTCTTGGTTCTACCTTATCTCCCATCAGAATGGAGAAAACTTCATCTGCAAGGGCTGCATCTTCAAGTGTTACCTGCATAAGCCTTCTTGTTTTTGGGTTCATTGTTGTTTCCCACAGCTGCTCTGGGTTCATCTCTCCAAGACCTTTATATCTCTGTATCTCTATTCCCTGTACTCCAGCGTTCCATATTGTATCAAACAGAGAATCTATGTCCTTAACAACAACATTTTTGTTCTTAAAGGAAACCTTAACAGGAAAATCCCCGATAATACTGATTATTTCTCTGTGAAGTTCTAAAAGTCTTCTGTAAGCAAAGGAGGTAAGGAAGTTAGCATCTATCTTGTTTGTTATCTTCCCAAATCTTTCCTTTCTTTCACAGAATATATCATATTCACCTTCTATAATGGTCGTATTCATAGTATACTTCGTAATTTTCCCCCAATACAGTTTTAAGCTGATTTACCTTGTCCTGAACTCTGCTTTCATCTGTAAGGTCATCATCTGAGATTTCAAGTTTTAAAACAGCATCCAACAACTTTTCTATCCTTTCTTTTCAGGGTAGATTTTTTCAGGTCTGAATACTCCTTTGCCTTTTTCGCCAGCTCTTTAAACTGTATCTTGGTAAGCTCAACTCCTTCAAACTGTAATTCATCAGACGCAAAATCTATAACAATTCTTGAAAGTTCTTCATCGTCTTTTACATATATTTCAGACCTTCCTTTTTTTAGTTTGTATAGGGGAGGCTGGGCTATGTATAAAAAGCCGCTTTCTATAATCTGGGGGAAGTATCTGTAAAACAGAGTTAGCAATAGTGTTGTAATGTGGGAGCCGTCAATATCTGCATCTGCCATCAGTATGAATTCTGTGATATCTGAGTTTGCTTATATCAAGCCCTTCATCTTCTTCATCTATTCCTAATCCTATACCTGTTCCTATCCGCATTTATTATTGACCTTATCTCTTCGTTGGACAGTATTTTATCTATCCGTGCTTTTTCAACGTTCAGTATTTTTCCTTTCAGAGGAAGTATAGCCTGTGTTCTCCTGTCCCTCCCCTGCTTTGCTGAACCTCCTGCAGACTCACCTTCTACTATAAACAGCTCACATTTTTCAGGGTCTGTTTCTGAACAGTCAGCAAGCTTTCCCGGCAGTGAGCTATCCTCAAGGAATGATTTTCTCCTTGATATCTCCTTTGCCTTCCTTGCAGCTTCCCTTGCAACAGCGGCCTCTATTGCTTTCTCTGCTATTTTCACAGCTATATCCTTATTTTTCTCAAAGTAATCAAGGAGATAATCTCCAACAACTGTTTCCACAATTTTTTTTACTTCCTGATTACCTAACTTTGCTTTTGTCTGTCCCTCAAATTGGGGTTCAGGGACTTTCACAGAGATAACAGCTGTAAGACCTTCCCTTAAATCCTCTCCTTTAATACCACTTTTCAGCTCTTTGGGGAGTCTCATTGATGAAAGGGTTTTGTTCATAGCCCTTGTAAGGGCAGCCCTGAAACCTGTTACATGGGTTCCTCCTTCCACTGTTTTGACATTGTTTACAAAGCTCTCTATAACCTCGTTATAGCTTTTTGTATACTGGAAAGCAACCTCTACTATTGTTCTGTTTTTCTCATCTTTTACATATATAACTTCCTCAAACAATGGGTCCTTTGCCTGATTTAGAACCCTTACAAAATCTTTTATTCCTTCATGATACAAAAACTCCTCTTCTATATCCTTTCTTCTATCTGCAACAAAAAATCTTATTCCCGGGTTAAGGAATGCCAGCTCCCTAATTCTTTTTGCAATAGTGTCATACCTGAAGTTGACTATTTCAAATATTGTGTCGTCAGGCATAAAAGTGACTTTTGTTCCTGTTTTTACCGTTTCTCCAACAACCTTCAGTGGTGTTATCGGTTTTCCAAACTCATACTCCTGTCTGTAAACTTTTCCGTCTCTATACACTTCAACAACCAGCCATCTGGACAGGGCATTCACAACGGAGGCACCAACTCCGTGTAAACCTCCAGAATACTGGTAGGCCTTCTTAGAAAATTTACCACCAGCTCCAAGAACAGTAAAAACCATCTCAACAGCAGGTTTTCCTGTTTTTGGATGTATATCAACAGGTATTCCCCTTCCGTCGTCCTCCACTGTTATAGAACCGTCATCATTAATAATAACAGATATGTTCTTAGCATAACCTGCCATTGCCTCATCAACGGCGTTATCAACAAGCTCCCATACAAGATGATGCAGACCTCTCTCTGAGATGTCCCCTATGTACATGGCAGGTCTTGCCCTTACGTGGTCAAGGCCTTCTACCACATCTATTGCTTCAGCCTTATACTCTTCAGTACTGTTTTTCAGCTCTTCTGACAAATTACTACCTCCTTAAATAATTATAGGCTACTGTAATTTATGCAATTTCCATAGGCATTACAACAGCCTTGTATTTATCTTTTTCATCTGCAGGAAGCACTAAGGTCTGTGCATTTGGTGAAGTATATCTGACAATCACATCATCTCCATCTATAACCTCAGCTGCCTCTATTATGTATCTTGCATTAAAACCAATTGAAAACTCTTCTCCTTCGTAATCTACATTTATTTCGTCAACAGCCTCTCCATACTCCTGTGATTTTGATTTCAGTTCCAATATACCTGCTTTCAGAGTCAGTTTTACAGGTTTAGGGTCCCCTTCGATAACAGCTGAAACTCTTTTCACAGCATCTAAAAACTCTTTTTTAGGGAGCTTTATCTCTATGCTGAACTGCTCTGGTATAACCTTTGTGTAGTCTGGAAATGCCCCTTCAAGGAGTCGGGACATCAAAACCCACTCTTTAGTTCTGAAAAATACATACTGCTCAGACGCTGACATTTCTATATCTTCAAATCCTGTAAGGAGTTTTTTTAGCTCGTTCAGTGCTTTCTGGGGAACAATAATTTCCACATCTCCTTTCCCATCCCTGTTTATAGTATAAAGGGCAAGTCTGTGTCCATCAGTTGCTACTAAATCCATACTTCCGTCAAGGGATTTAAACAAAACACCCTGAAGAGCATACCTGCTTTCTTCTTTGGAAGTGGCATAAGACGTTTTTGATATTCCTTTCAGCACTTCATCTCCTGAAACAACAAATGCATTGTCCTCAGGAAATGTATACATTGTCGGAAAGTCTTCAGAAGGAACCACTGGAAGGGAATACTTTGTTTTGCCTGACTTTATCTTTCAGTGAGCTTTCTTCTGACTTTATGTAAACTTCATTACTGGGAAGGAGTCTGGATATGTCTGTCAGCTTTTTTGCATTAACACAGGCTTTCCCCTCTTTTTCTATCTTTGCAAATACAGAAACACTGACATGGACCTCAAGGTCTGTTCCCTGAACTATCAGCTTATCTTCTTTAGCTTCCAACAGGAAGTTTGACAGTATCGGAAGGGCTGACTTTTTTTCCGTTGCAGATATGGCTTTTTTTAATAGATTTTGCAGGTCTGTTCTGTCAATAATCAGCTCCAAGAGGTTCACCTCCAGATTTTATACAAATATTTTACCATCGGTAGAGGCATCAGGAAAATCAGGCAACTTTCTGATTGAGGTTTTATAAGACTGATAATCCTTTCAAGAGTTGTGATACAGCTTACCCTTTCCTTCGCTACTAATGGAACAAATATGCTTTCAGGAAGGGAAAATCTTCGGGAAATCTCTGAAATAGATAGAGCTTCCTCTTTATCCTGCTTGTTACATGCAATCAGGAAAGGTTTCCCATTTTTTCTGCAGAGCTGAATAAATCTCTCCGATTTTTTCTCAAAGTCAGGGTCTGTGCTATCAACTATTATAATTGCTCCATGGTGCTCTTTACTGCAGGATATCTAACATAAAATCAAATCTTTCCTGACCGGGAGTGCCAAAAAGATGAACTTTTTTACCTTTTATCTCTAGCTTGCCGTAATCCATAGCCACAGTTGTTTTTTCTTTCACAGATTTTTCTTCCTGTGAAGAGAGACTTACCTCAGTAAGGAGAGTATCTCCTGTAATGTTTTTTATAAACTCAGTTTTTCCTGCTGAAAAATGTCCTGTAACCAAGATTTTCACCATCTCTTCCCCCCCTTTATAAAACTTCTGCAAGCTCCAGTGAATAAACGCTTGATATTCCTTCCTCCGCTGAAACACCTAAAAGTCTGTCAGCATAGGAAGCCATAGTATCCCTCAGAGTAACAACTATAAACTGGGCTTCCTGAGACAGCTCCTTCATCAGCTGGGCTATCTTTCTTGCATTGGCATCATCTAAGTGGGCATCAACCTCATCAAAGTAATAAAATGGTGCTGGTCTATACTGCTGAACCGCAAACAGGAAAGAGAGAGCTGTAAGTGTTTTTTCTCCACCAGACATTATCTCTAATCTTTTTACATCCTTTTCCCTTGGTCTTGCCTTCAGAAGAACTCCTCCAGAGAGGGGGTCTTCTTCGTTTTCTATCTCAAGGTATGCTTTTCCTCCTGGAGAGAGTCTTCTGAAAATCTTTCCTAAATTCTTGTTTACCGCATTATAAACTTCCATAAATGCTGTTATCTTTTTCTGCTCCAAATTCTGTATAAGCTCTTCAATAGATTTCTTCTCATCAACAAGTACCTTCAGTTTTTCACTGAGCTCTTCATATCTGCTTTTTATCTCGTCATAATCTTCAAGAGCCTTCTGGTTTACAGCTCCTATCTCCTGTCTTTTTTTCTGATACTCTCTGAGCTGTTTCTCCATTTCAGTAAGATTTCCCTCTACAGGCTCTCCGTCATACTCTTCCCTGAGAAGCATAAGCTCTTCTTTAACTGTCTTCTATCTTCTGCTCATACTTTCCCTTGTCTTCTAACAGATATGTGATTTCTTTATTTATGTTTTCCTCTTCGTATCTGAGAACTTTAAGCTCCTTCCTCGGATTTTCTATCTGTTCCAATAAGCGTGTCCCTTTCCTTCTCTTTTTCTTTCAGCTCCTTCCACAGATTGGAGCTGGGAGCTGTGCTTCTTCTATCTGGGATTTTATCTCTTCCTGCTGTTTTCCTTTGTTTCTTATGCTGTCTTCTGTCTTCGTCATTTCATTCTCTATCTGAATATTCTTACCTTTAGACTGTTTTCCTAATCTGTCTGTCGAGCTTTTCTATCTCTGTTTCTACTTCACTTTCTCTTCTCCCTCAGAGTGTAAACTTTCTGTGTAGCTTCTTCCCATTCTTTTCTCAGTCTGTGAAGCCCCTCGCTTTCCATCTTTTTAAACAGTTCCTCTTTTCTTTTCTGAACCTGTGACAGCTGTCTTTCAACTTCTAAAATGTGTCTGTCCACAACCTCCAGTTTATCTTCTATATCTAACTGTTTTTTCTTCAGGGAAAGTATTTCTTCTTCTAACAGATTTATTCTGTTTATACTACTGTCGATTTTTTCTTCTATCTCTCTGCTCCTCAGCATTACATTCTGATTTTCGTTGCTCAGCTGATAAAGTTCTTTTCCTGTCAGGGATATCTTTCCTTCTAATCTCTTTAACTCTTCTTCCATAGCCTTTTCTTCCGCTTTCAGACGGTCGTCTTCCTTTTCTAATCTGATTTTTTCTGCTTCTAAATTTCCTTTTCCTATTATTCCCCTGTTTTTATCTGTTCCTCCTGTAATTGTTCCGCTTTTTTCAAATATCTCTCCTTCTACTGTAACCATTCTGTAAGTTCCAATACCCAGCATTCTGGCTGTATCAAAATCCTGAACAATCACTGTATCTCCAAAAACATACCTGACAGCCTTTTCTATGGCAGGGTCGTATTCAACAAAATCCACTGCCAGTCCAACAACTCCCCTCATTCTTGGTGGTCTGTTTATCTGGGGAGGTCTGATTCTGTTCGGAATAAATATTTACCCTTCAGCTCTGTTCTCCTTCAATGTTTTATACGTTCACGGCGCACTGTTATTCATTTT
>JAUZSJ010000034.1 GCA_030949555.1 Persephonella sp.
CATATACCTTAACTGTATGGACAGGGCCAGCGGAGATTATATTGAGTTGTTAGAAGAAAAATATCTTCAGCAGAAAAAAAAGAAAAAGAAGAAGAACAGGATATAATCATTGATTATCTGAAAATAAAAAGGGAAGATATCAGTATTATAGACCACTTCTACGAAGTTCCTGTAATATGCAATGCAAAACTTGTAAGGTTAGAAAATAAGAAAGCCTATTTTGATGTAAAAAAATGCATCAGCAAAATATTTGAAAAGAACCACTTCGTTTTTATAAAAATACCAGATATGAAAAAAACAATGAAGGCCCGTATAGCTGATATAAATTATGAAATGGAATAGTTGTTCTTACAGATTTTGTTTTTTCACAGATACCTCATGAAAAGAGAAGATTTGTAAGAGTTCGTCTTTCAAAAAAGGTAGCGGTAATAATAAAAAAAGAAAGTGAAGACTTGGAAGGAATGATTGATGACATATCTGTTGGGGGAGTTGGCGTTTACTGTGTAAACATTGACCACCTCCAGACTGAAGACACTGTGGAGCTCTCATTCCTGATAGATGGCTTTTCCATAGATGTTACAGGGAGATAGAAGTATATAACCCCTTTAGAAAAATTTTATCGCATCGGCATCCAGTTTCTAAACCTCTCACCTAAAGATGAGGAGGTAATAGGAGAGTTCGTCACAAAAAGACAGTTTGAGATACTGAGAAAACTGAGACAATTATGACTTTTTTCAGTTTACTTTTCCCAAAACCTGTGTATCATAACATTGATGCTGAAAATATACCTTTAACGTTAACTCCATAAGGGCAAGGAAAGAGCTTATTATCAGATGGCTCACAGAAAGGAAAAAGATATAGATATTCTCTGTTTTCAGGAAGTAAAAGTGGAAGAGGAACTATTCCCTTGTGAAGAGTTTAAAGAGCCTGGGTAGAGCTGCTACATTTATAGTCAGAAAAGGTATAACGGGGTTGCCATACTGTCAAGAACAGAAGCATCAGAAATAATAAAAGGAATTGGAGACAGCTACTTTGACCAGCAGAAAAGGGTTTTAACAGCAAAGATTAATGACATATGGATAATAAACACCTATGCCCCTCACGGAGATTTGGGGGAACAGACGGAATATCATTACAAGTTAGACTGGTACACAAAATTTTTAGAATTTATAAACAAAGAATTCTCTCCAGATGAAAAAATAATACTCCTTGGAGACCTGAATGTTGCGTTAGAAGATATTGACGTATGGAACCCTGAGCTTCTAAAGGACAGTATAGGAACGATGGAAGAAGAGCGAAAAGCTTTAAGAAGCTATTATTAGAGTCTGGGATTTGTTGACTGCTCCGTTATCTCTATCCGAACAGGGAACAGTTCACCTGGTGGGATTACATAGGAGGAGCAATCTGGAGAGATGAGGGAATGAGGATAGATTATATACTTGCAACAAAACCTTTAATTTCCTGTCTAAAGGATGTTTATGTTGACCTGTGGACAAGAAGAAGGAGAAATCCAAAACCATCAGACCACGCTCCAGTAATAGGTGTCTTTCATGTATGATATAAGATTTTTTCTTGAAGGATTCAGACAGGATTTGAAGAGGGAAAAGGAAAATTTAGAGCAGTTTTACAGGGAATATGTACAGCTCAACAGGGAGATAGGAGCAAACACAGACAGATACGAGAAGATACTGCTGGAGTTCTCAACTGAAGAGCTGAAATTTACACTTGGCTTCCTCACTAATATATACAGAAACATAGACAACAGGAAGCATACAGTAATAGACAGTATTTTTGATGCTGTTGAGCATTCAGGAAGATTTGAGCTTACTGTATTTTATGGCAACAGAATATTAGAAAAATACAGTTCAGAAGAAATTGAAGATTTTCTCATAAGAATTTATACAGTTAGGAGAGTCTCTCAATGCCCTCTCTGTGATAGACGACAGACTGGAATATCTGAGATTTATTCTGATTTTTACAGGAGAGATAGAACAGTTTTACGACAGATATCCCCCTCCATACAAGAGAAAACCTGAGAAACAGCATAGACTTTTACCAGTTTATGTACATGTATTCACTGAAAATCAGCGGAAATGAAGAAGATGCCCTCGGATTTCTCATAAAGGGATATAATATAAAGAGAGCGATGGTACAGGAAGAGATGGTAAACTACCCAGAAGAAAACAACCTCTTCCAGATTATAAATATAGTAGGCTCTTATTTACAGTTAGAAAACTCGTTTATTTCTCTGATAATAGAAATAGACGAATATATAAAAGAGTTTGTAAGGCAGATAAAAGACCTGAAAGATTACTCCCTCAAAAAGCCTTCTGTTCTCCATCCATATCTGTCAAACCCATTCAAGAAATATATAAATCAGTTCCTCACAAACATATATATACTGGGGTTCGAAGATGAATATTATCAGGTTGCACATATACTGCCAGAGATGATTACAAAGGAACACCAGTTAGTTATAAGAATAAATGAGATACTGCTGAAAGAGAGCTGTAAGGAAGAGAAAATAAAGAAGATAAAGGAAGATATAGAAAGTTCTTTCAACAATTTCTCCCTTCAGAAAAAGGAGAAAGTCCTATACGTTTATTACAATGCTTACATATCTATATTCAGGGAGAAAAAGATGAGATAGAAAGGATATATCAGGAAATTGAAAATCAGATTAAAAAACTAAAAATCCTGTCAGTTTAAATGTTCCCCTTTAGAGTCTTTAAACATATTAGGTGAAAAAGAGAAGGCTATGAAAATAGCAGAGGAAACAAAAATAAATGCACAGGCTTCAGGAAAAAAATTTCTGGCAAGAGCAGTGGATGATTACATAAAAACAGAGTTATACTGAAATAAAAAGGAGGGTTTATGATGAAAAGTTTTTGTAGAAAGAGCAGCTTCTATTTCTCCATGCGTTCCCCTTAAACAGCGATATGTACCGTTACCAGCTAAAAGCACTGGAAAGAGAAGGGATTTCCTACATAGCCGTTGATTACCCTGGATTTGGAAGGGAGAGGAATTTCCCTTCAGATTACAGTATTGAAACTCTAACAGATGTGATAATAGGAAAAATCAAAGATTTAGGTATAAAAAAGCTAATACCTGTAGGAGATTCTATGGGTGGATACATAATGTTTGATATCTGGAGAAGGTATCCAGAAACTGTTGATGGGTTTGTGTTTGTATCAACAAGGGCTGAAGCTGATACTGAAGAAGCAAAGCAGTCAAGATTCTCCACTATTGAAAAAATCAAAAAAGAGGGAAAAGGTTTTCTGATTGATTTTATGCTTGAAGCCCAGACCTCACCATCAACAAAAAGAAATCCCCAAAAGATGGAGGAGCTAAAATGTATAATGAATCAGGCAACAGAAGAAGGGATAATAAAAGCTCTGAAAGCCCTTGCTTACAGGCCCGATAATACTGGACTGCTTTCATCAATAAACGTTCCTGCAGTTGTTATAGCAGGAAAAGATGACGAAAAGGTAACACCTCCTGATGTAGTGAGAAAAATAGCTGACGGTATACCTGGTGCGCAGTTTATTGAGTTAGAAAATGCTGCTCACCTGCCACCTTTTGAAAATCCAGAAAAGTTTAATGCTATTCTGATAAAGTTTATAAAAGGTCTGTGGTCAGGTTAATTTAATCCTGACCCTTATAACAGCACCTTCTTCAGATGGTAGAGCCTTAATAGTTCCTCTGTGCTTTTCTATAATTTCCTTTGTTATTGCAAGACCAAGTCCTGAGCCTTTGGACTTTTAGAGTAGTACGGTATAAACACCTTATCAAGCTCTTCAGGAGGTATACCTTTTCCGTTATCCACAAAATAGATTTCAAGATAATCACCTTTTTCTTCAACTGCTATACTGAGTTTTCCCTTTTCTGTGTCTGAAGTTGATTCAAAACTGTTCTGTATAATATTGAGAAATGCCTGTCTGAGAAGTTTTTTGTCTCCAGAAATGGTGATGTTATCGGGAACATCTATCACAATCTCGAATCTGTCAGAACTGTAGCTGTCTCTTTAGCTCTTCAAACAGAGCTTTTAGATTTACTTTTTCAAAGTTTACCTTCTCCCCTGTTGATGCAAACTGCCCAAACTCTTTCACTAACTTTGAGAGGTGGTCAACCTCTGTAAATATAACATCAACAGATTTGTTCAGAATTTCCGGAAATTTAGGATTGTTATTCTCAAACTGCCTTTTTATTCTTTCAGCTGAAAGCCTTATTGGTGTAAGGGGATTTTTTATCTCGTGAGCTATTCTTCTTGCTATCTCCTTCCATGCAAGTATCTTTTCTGCTGCAACAATCTCTGTAATATCATCAAAAACAAGAACATATCCCTTTGATGAAATCTTTGTGATTTTTGCTATCAGTATCTTTCCGTCAAGATGGATTGTCTGCTCCTTATCAATCTCGCTCACATCAAGACCTAAACCTTCCATAAATTTTTCTACATCTTTTCCTTCTAACTTCTGGGATTCAATCTCTAAAATCTCTGATGCTGCCTTGTTAACCTTCTCTATTCTGCCGAATCTGTCAGAGTATATAACTCCTGTTCGGGCATTTTCCAGTATTGCCTCAAGATACTCCTTGTTAGCCTTAAGGTCTTTGTTGCTTCTCTGGAGCTGAAAGTACAGGTTCTTCAGCTCGTCAACCATATGGTTAAACTCTTCAATAAGAATACCTATCTCGTCTGGAGCTTTTATATCAACTTTCACATTCAGGTCCCCATTTGCAAGTCTTTTTGAGGCATCAACCAGCCTCTCAAGAGGATAGGTAAGATTTCTAACAACATACTGACCAAACCACAGTGCAGCAAATATAACAAACATCGTTATTGTAAGCATTGTTACAATGTAGCTTACTCTTATAGGGTTTTTGTAGTAACGAAACTGGGAATAAATGTCAGAGATGTAAGATATCTCCTTCCTGTGTTTACTCAAAAGAAGGGAAGTCTGTAATCAATCATTATGAACTTGATTATTTTTGTATCTTTTACATATCTCAGGTAGTAATTCCCTTTTTCCTCAATAATAGTCTTTTTAAGAGTGAAGTCGTAATCATCAATCTTTTTACGGGGTCTTCCATAAATCATCACAGGTCTTCTGTTTCTGTCTAATATCACAATAGAGACTATGTTAAACCTTTTGAACGCCTCATAAGGAGTAATCTTTTTCTTCTCTATCATATAAATAACTTCATCTAACAGCTGTGAGTAATTTTTTATATCTTCATCTGTCAATTTCTGAACCGTTTTTAAAGCATTCTCAACCTTTCCGCTAAACCACAGGTTTGTTGCATTTGATATCAGACTTATAGATGCAACAGACAGAATCATTGCAGGAATGATAACCATAGAAATCAGAATAAACGACAGCTTTCTCCTCAGTTTTCCTGTAGGTTCCCTTTTTTCAAAGAACAGCTTTATCAGATGTCTGAGTGAAATGGCAAGAATGGCAAGAAAAAACACAACATCAATATTTATAATAACGAGAAATATGTAGGGGTTAAAAACATCCTTTACCTTTGATATCTCTTTGAATATGTAGAGGTTTCCAACTATAAAAACAAATACAATAACGGATATTATGAAGATATTTCGGCGTCTTCTTTGAAAGTCAGCATAACTTCTGTCAAAATCTGTCATTTATAAGAATTTATCCCCTAAATTTCAGCAGACAATCAGGATTTTTTGTATTTTTCCGGGAGTTCCTGTGGCATTTTACCTAAATATTCAACCTCCTCTTCCTCGTCTAATCTTTTGGAAAATGGCTTCTCCATTGTAAGTTCTTCATAAACATGGGCTACGAGACCTGCTGTTCTGCCGATAATAAAAAATCCTTTACCAAGCTTCCAGTCAAACCCCATCTCTGAAACAACAGCAGCTATAGCCCCGTCAACATTCATAACAAGCCTTTTCCCTTTTACTTTTTCTATTGCCTTTTCTACTTCTTCAGAGAACTGACAGTAATTACCGTAAAATCCCAGTCTTTTTGCCACATCCATTATCTTTTTTGAGCGGGGGTCGTACTCTCTGTAGTATCTGTGTCCATATCCAGGAATCCTTTTTCCCAGTTTTAGATACTCTGAAACTATCCTTTCAGGGTTTTCCTGACAGTTTTCCTGCACAAATCTCATTGCCCCTTCAAGGGCTCCTCCATGGGCTTCACCAAAGGCAAGAATTCCTGCCCCTACTGCCACATGCAGGGAATTTCCACCGCTTGCAACAGCCCTTGCTGCAATAACTGAAGGTGGGGCAATAGAATGCTCAACAGTTGCAACAAATATGGCGTCAAGCATCTGTCTCTCTTTTTCTGAAGGAAGCTCCCCTTTTAAAACAAGGTATATCGCTTCTGTAAATGTTAGATTTCCCACAAGGTCTGACAGTTTATAACCTCTTACATACGCCTCACGGTCAAAATGCCAGCTTATAGCTGTTCTCCACTTTTTCTTTTCCATAACACCTATGCCCTGTGATATTATTTAACATAATATAGTATAAACAAAGAGGAGAGATGTTTTTATATATAATCAGAAGGCTTTTTCAGATGGTTCCACTTGTCATCGGAATTACATTTATATCATTTCTTATCATACAGCTTGCTCCGGGAGATTATTTAGACAAACTGAAAATGAATCCACAGATATCAAAGGAAACATTAGAGGAGCTGAGGAAAGCTTATGGGTTAGACAAACCATTACTTATTCAGTACTTTTTGTGGCTACTGAATGCACTGAAATTTGACCTTGGCTATTCATTTAGCTATCACGTTCCTGTATTGGAACTTATAAAAGAAAGGGTAGGAAACACCCTGTTTTTATCTGTAACATCAGGTATTCTGGCGTGGCTTTTGGCCGTTCCCCTTGGTATATGGGCTGCACTCAATCCAAACAGATGGGTTGATAAATTTATACAGCTGTTCTCTTTTACATTTATGTCAATCCCAAACTTTTTCCTTGCTTTTTTGCTTCTGTTTTTTGCAGTAAAAACAGGCTTATTCCCAACAGGAGGTGCTACATCCCCTGATTACGAACAGCTTAGTTTTACAGGAAAAATTTTAGACAGACTGTGGCATGTTTCTCTTCCAGCTTTTGTCCTTGCTATAGGTTCACTGGCAGGTCTGGTCAGACTGGTAAGAAGTGCTATGATTGAGTCTCTCCAGTCAGAATATGTTCTTTTTGCAAAGGCTAAGGGACTGCCTGAAAAACAGGTTATATACAGACATGCCTTAAGGAATGCCCTGAATCCCTTTATCACTCTTCTGGGTTTTGAAATTGCAAGTTTGCTGTCTGGTGCTGCCCTTATTGAGATTATTGTTAACTGGCCGGGAATGGGAATGCTTATGCTTGATGCTGTTCTGTCTCAGGACCTGTATCTGGTGATGGGTGGACTGTATATAGGAGCCATTATGTTGATTATTGGCAATCTGATTGCTGACCTGCTACTTGGTAAAACTTGACCCAAGGGTCAGGCAGAGGGAGGTTGAAGGAGTATTAAGATAGGAGGAAGTCATGACAATAGAAATCCCTTTTCAGGATTTTAAAAAGTTTATTCTGTTTGAGATTGCCCATATAAAGAGGTTTAACTGTCCAGACTTTTTCAGTATTGGTTTCCTGAAGTCTGAAAAACCTGAGATGTCTGGAGAACTGAAAGAGGTTATTATGGAAGCTCTGAGAGAAACAGATGTAATCTCTACTTACGATAACACCATATTTGTTATTCTTCCAGGAACAGACACTGAAGGGGCACAGTTCATCAGCAGAGCAATTTATGACTTTTTAATGGAGAGGTTGTTGGAGGTTTATGCGGAGTATCCAGATGAGGGGAAAAAGTATTGAAGAGATTCTTGATGCTCTGGATAGAAAAACAAGAAAAAAGTTTGGATACATATTGGAGAGTATTTTCAGACAATGGGACAGCTGATTAAATATATAAAGAAAAATAAACTGGCCTATATGTCCCTGTACATATTAGGTATTCTGTACTTTTAGCTATATTTGCCGACTTTATATCTCCATATCCCTATGACCTTCAGCACAGGGACACTCCCTATCATCCTCCAACACAGATACATTTTTTTGACAGAGAAGGAAAGTTTTCAATAAGACCATTTGTTTACGGATATAAACTTGTTGACCCTGTATTTAAAAAATACCAGATAGATTATACCAGAAAACATTACATTTACTTCTTTGTAAAGGGAGAAAGGCATTATCTGTTTGGGTTAATTCCAACAGAGATTCATCTGTTTGGGGTAAAAGAGGGAAAGATATTTCTTCTTGGAGCAGACCATTTAGGCAGGGATATATTTTCAAGGCTTCTTTACGGAGGAAGGATTTCCCTGTCTATTGGTATTGTTGGTGTTCTGATTTCCTTCACTATTGGAGCAATTATTGGAGGTATATCCGGCTATTTTGGTGGCAGAGTGGACAACATACTTATGAGGCTGTCTGAGATTGTAATGTCTTTCCCCGGCTTTTATCTGATGCTTGCCCTGAGAGCCATATTTCCTATAACTCTTTCCTCTGTTCAGGTATATCTACTTATTGTTGTGATACTGTCATTTATTGGCTGGGCAGGACTTGCAAGAGTTATCAGGGGAATGGTTCTCTCAATCAGAGAACAGGAGTTTGTTCTTGCTGCAAAAAGTTATGGAGCTTCATCCATCAGAATAATAACAAAACACATCCTGCCAAACACATTCTCCTACCTCCTTATTGCAGCAACACTTTCTATTCCTGGCTACATATTGGGCGAGAGTGCTTTATCTCTTCTTGGTCTTGGTATTCAGGAGCCTTATGCCAGCTGGGGGAACATGCTTGCATCTGCAAGGAGCATATCTGCCATATCAAACTATCCGTGGATACTTGCTCCCGGCATAGCCATATTTATAACAATACTGGCATTTAACCTACTGGGAGATGCTCTTAGAGATGCCCTTGATCCAAAACTGAGAAAGATGCTGTAAAAAATCTTTACAGTGTAAAAATCCTTTACACTTCACTGTAAGTCTCTCATTTTTATAAAGTTCTGTAAGTATAAAAATAAACTGTAAAAAAATTTTACAGTCTTCTGAATAACTATCCATATCAAATTATCTATTTTTTCAAACACTTACAGAGTGGCACATCTTTTGCTACTTAAAAAAAGCAGGAGAGGAATGATGAAGAAAAAGATATTCAGCCTGCTTTTTGGAACTGTGATATTAGCCTCAGTAAACAATATAAAAATATCTGAAGTTAAAGACAGGGAGTTAGAGGAGGTTTATGGGGGATTTTATCGGACAAAAATAGAAACAGGGAAAAACCAGAAGATAATACTGTGGGATGAGAAAAAGATTTTACAGCTCAATAACAAAAACCGTTAAAGGAGGTACAAGTCATGAGACACAGAAAGAGAAATCTACTGGCAGCTGCACTTGCTTGCAGTGGCAGTATCAACACCATCTATTGCACAGCCTCAGGCAGTTTCCGACGACGCATTAGAAGAGGTATCAGGACAGGGACTGCAGGTAATTGAAAACCACAATGGAACATTCAGTGGGCACGGTCCCCTTAACTCACAGAACAACAATCTTGATTCTGTCCAGATGAATGACAATGCTATGGTTTCTTCATCAACACAATACGGAGGAGTTTTTGCAAACTCTGCAGTGAACACAACAGCAAACTACCTTTACGATGCTGTTTCACCACCACCTCCACCACCTCCAGATAGAAACAAAGTGTACAGCAACTCTTTCACTCAGAAAAATATTGCAACTGCAGAAAACCACAGAAACAGTGCTGACAATGCAGGAGAGGAAGAATACATTGCAATTGCTGTTAATCTGAACAAGGAAACACAGCTCGTCAATACAGAACCTGATGAGGGATACCAGGTTGTAGGTTGTTGAGCAGGACAACAACAACAACTCTGTTCAGCTGAACGAAGATGCAATGAAAGCATCAAGAGGTATACTCCACACTAATGCTGCAGCTTCCGCTGTAAACTCCGGTGAAAACTACTTTGTTGCTGCAGGTGTGGAAAACACAGAAGGTAGTCAGCTAAATAAACAGGTAGCGTCAAACTTTGATAACTATGCAGAGGCTGAGGGAGATGGCTCTGTTGCAGGAACAGGAAATGTTGAGTTGAGTGAAGGAACACAGGTAATTAATAACGGTGGAACTGTTCTTGCCCATCAGGACGCGAACAACAACAATGTTATTATCATTAACCAGGATAATAACAATAACTCTGTCCAGTTAAATAACAGTGCTCAGGAATATGCTGCATTCATGACATTGAAAAATACTGCAAAATCTGCAGCAAACAACGGCATTAATGTTACACATGTGACAGGTGATGTTGTTGATTCATCACTCAGCCAGAAAAATAGACAGATAGCAAGCAACCACAACAACACATCAGAAGGTCCTGCAGATTACTCTGTCGCTATTAACCTGAACAAGGAAAGACAGGTGATAGACAATGGCCATTATTACGGAAGCAAAAATGCCGATGATCCGAAAGCTCAGATTATGAACCAGGACAACAACAACAACTCTGTTCAGCTGAACGATTCAGCTCAGGCACAGGCTAGAGCATTCATCATGGAAAATGCATCAACATCTGCAACAAATACAGGAGTGAATCTTGCCCATATAGGTGGAAACAGCTCTAACTCTTCTGTATTACAGGAAAACAAGCAGACATCACAGAACTTCAACAACACAGCCAGAGGAAATCTGTTAGCTGCTGCTGGAAATGTAGAATGGGAGCAACACAGGATATTAACAACTACTGGACAGAGATTAATTACCAGAATAACAACAACAACTCTGTTCAGCTGAACGATTCAGCTCAGGTTGAAGCTGCAGGCATTATAATTGAGAATGTAGCAAACTCTGCATCAAACACAGGGTTTAACCTCCTTGGTGGAGGAGATGTGGGAGATATAGAAACATACTCTGGAGACTTCTCAAATGCACTGTCCCAGACCAATAATCAGACAGCAGAAAACCACACAAACTATGCAAAAACGTATAACGGAGAGGAAGATGTTGCTATTGCAGGTAATCTGAATAAACAGACACAGGTTATAAGAAACTACACAACAGACAATCCTGCAGACCTGATATATATATATGACCAGGACAACAATAACAACTCTGTTCAGATAAATGGTGTTGCTCAGGGGCTGCAAGGGGAGTCGTGATATCAAACCTTTCTCTCTCTGCTGTTAATACAGGACTGAACATGATGAATGCAGGAAATATAGGGGGAAGTGAGATTTATCAAGGCAACAGTCAATCTGCTTCTAACTTTAAGAATACAGCAGATGGAACAGTTGCAATTGCCGGCTAATGCTGAGCTGACAGGTAGCTATTTCTATAAAACTGAGAGATGGAAGTAGGTCAGGTTATAGAAAATATTCATGCAGTAATACCAGAGGATAGAGAGCAGAACAACAACAACAACTCTGTCCAGTTGAATGATGCAGCTCAGATTGAAGCTGCAGGCATTATAATTGAGAATGTAGCAAACTCTGCGGTGAATACAGGAATAAATCTGATGGATACAGGGGATATAACAGACTCTACAGTTGAACAGAGAAACGATCAGACAGCAGAAAACCACACAAACTATGCAGATGCTACAGACTTTGCCCTTGCAACAAACATAAACAAACAGAAGCAGTATATATACAACTGTAACTGCAGTTCCATTGAAGGAGAGCAGAACAACAACATGAATTCTGTTCAGATAAATGACGGTGCTCAGGGAAGCATAGATTCTATTGTTCTCGTAAACGCTGCTGCATCAGCTGCAAATGTTGGTATAAACATGCTGAAAGCTGGAACTATTTCTGGCTCATCTGTAACACAAGTTAATACAGCAACAGCTGTAAACTTCTCTAACACAGCTTCTGGAAATACTGCCGTGGCTGGAAATGGGGAACTTTCTGGATTCTTTATGCCCGGTCCCATAATAGGTCCGTAAACACACTGGGGGGTGTTTCCCCCCTTAAATAAAGGAGAAAAAAATGAGAAAAATAATAACAGCTGTTCTTTTAGCAGGGGTTCTGACAGCAGGAGCAAAGGAGAAAGATTTCACTGTTTCCTTTGGAGATGGGGGATTAAAAAAATACAGCGTCGTAGATAACACATGTTTCAGCTACATAATGGGATATCCAAAAACAGACAGGACAGTTCCAAACATCATGAATGAAGCAGTTCTCTCTTCACTTGCTAAGGCGAGAAAAAATTTCAGCAGAGATTACGACGGTTTTATAAATGTGAAGGTTTTTACCCAGTTTATAGACAAAAGAATGATTATTTATCAAATCTGTGGTGATTTGATTAGGAGGAAGTAGCCATGAGAAGGCTTATAGGTGCAGTTCTGTGTTCTGGAATTATCTTAAGCGGGGCTTTTGGAGGGAACATTACTCAGGTTTCAGACAGTGAGCTTGATACTGTTTATGCCCAGGGATTTAATTTTGATATAAATGTGGACCATATGAAATCCTTCCGTATTGGAGAAAATATCTACAATGTAGATATTGGCGACATAACAATAAATGATGGTGGTATGCAGTTTAATCTAAGCAGCAGTCTTATGCTGTCTGGTAATGCCCAGTCAAACGCATTTATGCCTATAAACATTGTTGATTCAGCAGTAAACATTCCAATAAACATTGTGGTAATAATGGGAGATAACAATGGAAGTATTAATATATCTAATCTCCTCAGCAGTATTAATAAGTCTAACTTTATTGGACAGTAAGATTCCTTCTATGGAGGCCCCTGTTCATGGTTGAGGGAAAATATTTTAAGTTTATTTTAATCATTATTTTCTTTCACTTTATCCCTTTCCTTTCCCTCAGCCATGTTTTTTCACAGGAGAGAAAGGCAGAGATTCCCTTAATGGTAGGGAGCAGTTTTGGAAAGGTTTATATAAGACCGAAAGTTGTTCCTTACAGTGAGATAAAGATGAAAAATGTTGTGAAACAGAAGTTAGATTACAGCTGTGGCTCTGCAGTTGTTGCCACCCTATTCAAGTACTATTTAGGATTAAATGTAACAGAGGAAAGTGTTATAAACGGCCTGTTCAGAGTGGGAAATGTGAAAAAGATAATAGAGAGAAAAGGTTTTTCTCTCCTTGATATAAAAAAGTTAGCTGTTGCCCTTGGTTATAAGGCAGCAGGTTACAGAACAGATGTAAATGGACTGGTAAAGATAGGCAAGCCTGCAATTGTTTCCATAACAGTCGGCAGTTACAAACATTTTGTTATATTCAAAGGTGTAAAAAAAGGCAGAGTTTTCTTAGCAGACCCATCTGTAGGAAATACAGTTATGTCTGTAGGCGAGTTTGAAAAAGTGTGGTACAGAAATATAGCTCTCGTTATATACCCAAAAGATGAGAAGGGTATATTTGGCATATCAGACGAGGAGCTTAACTATGTAAGTTCCGACTTTGTCAGACAGTCCCTATACAGAAACGGTATTCCCGGATACAAGACATTCAGTGATTTTTAATATATATTTACTAAAAAATAAAAGAGGGCCAGTTATGAGAGGAAAACTTCTTTTTTTTATTGTCATTTCTTCTATATTATTCCATTCCTACGCATCAGAAATAGAAAAGCAAAAGAAATACTCAAAAAAGGAAAAACAGAAAAGTATGAGGAGAGTCTTACACAGTTTGACAGGGGATACATACTGCTCAAAGGAGGGCAGTTTGAGATTGAAAACAGCTTTTCATACATTTACTATTCTGCAAACCAGATATACCTGAGCAGTTTTGCCATTTTAGACCCTATATTCCTCACCCTTGGCGAGTTTGGAATTGAGAATGCAAGGAGACATATATTCCAGTACAATCTGGCACTGAGGTATGGAATAGCAGACTTCTTACAGGCTGAGGTTAATATTCCTTTTATTTTCAGACATGAAAGATACTCTGTTGTGGGAACAAATGCAGGAGAGAGAACTGCAGATGACTACGGGTTTGGAGATGTATCTGTAGGTATATCTATCCAGCCTATCAAAGAAAGAAAAAGCAGACCTGCTGTTATACTGTCTCTTGCACTTAAGACAAAAACAGGAAAAAGTCCTTTTGATGTTGACGACCCTAAGAGAGACCTTCCAACAGGAAGTGGTTATTATGCCGTAAAAGGTGGGATAAACCTGCTTAAGAGCATTGATCCTGTTGTTATATTTGGGGGAATCGCTTATTCCTACAACATGCCTGAAGATGTAGGGAAGGTTTATACGCTGAACACCGGAGGAGGAACCACATCTGCTAAGCTGGATAAGTTCTATCCAGGGGACACACTGAGTTTTAACATTGGGTTTGCTTATGCTCTTTCCTACAACTTCTCAATGAACTTCCAGTTTGCTCAGGATTACACATTCACATCAAAAAGTAAAGTTAACGGTGTAAAATCAGATGTAAACAACTCTACAATGAACTCTGCAACACTGAAGATTGGAACAGGATGGGCACTGTCAAAGAGGTCTTCACTCAATGTTTCGGTTTCCATGGGACTGACCAACGATGCACCTGATTACGTTATTGAGTTCAGACTGCCGGTCAGATTTTAATCTGACACCTCTCCCATACGATGTTTCTCTATAAGTGTGTAGACCTTTGGCCTGCTTATTCCAAGTAGTTTTGCCATCTTTGTTATATTTCCACCTGTTTTTATAAATGCCCTTCTCACAAGCTCCCTTTCAACCTTTTCAATATTTTCTTTCAGATTAAGGGAATGGCCATTGAGACAGTATGCTGTATCCACATCCTCCCTTCTAAGATTCAGCTCTTTTTCTGATATGTAGATATTTTCTGTCAAAACAACAGCCTTCCTTATGACATTTATAAGTTCCCTTACATTCCCCGGCCATGGGTAATTCAGGAGAGATTCTTCAGCTTCTGGAGTAAACCCCTTTATATCCTTTCCTGTTTCCCTTGCATACCTGTTCAGAAAATATTTTGCAAGAACCAGTATATCTTCCTTTCTTTCCCTCAAGGGGAGGAATGTTTATGGTCAGCACATTCAACCTGTAAAACAGGTCTTCTCTGAACCTTCCTTTTTTAACAGCCTCTTCAAGATTTACATTTGTTGCCGCAATTATCCTGACATTTGCATGAAGGGTCTCGTTCCCCCCAACCCTTGTAAATGTAAAATCTTCAAGAAATCTCAGAAGCTTAGCCTGCATGCTAAGGGGCATGTCTCCAATCTCATCAAGGAACAGCGTTCCCCCATTGGCAAACTCAATTCTCCCTATCTTTCTCCTGTGGGCATCTGTAAATGCCCCTTTTCATAACCAAACAGCTCCGATTCTAACAGATTTTCTGGTATGGCTGCACAGTTCACCACAACGAATGGTTTACCGGCCCTTTTGCTCCTCTCATGTATCGCCCTTGCTGTTAACTCCTTCCCTGTTCCTGTTTCTCCTATTATCAGAACTGGATAATCATTTGTTGCATACTTTCTTATAAGGTTAAAAACATTTTTTATACCTTTACTTATACCAATAAATTCCTCTTTTTCCTCTAACTTTTCCTCTATCTCTTCAGGATGCTCAACAAGCAGGTCATAGAATATCTTTCCAACCTTAAATTCCTGTATAAATCTGACAATTTCAGGTTTTGTGTAGTCAAAAAACATCCCACACCTTCTGCAGTATTTCTCCCTGTTCTCAATCTTTTTTAAACAGAAAGGGCACATTCCGCTTTTGTAAATTCTTGAAGAGAGATATTTCCCTACTGTTGAAGCTATCAGCTCAGGGTCTTCATTAAAGGTGATAACAAATTCATCCTCCCTAAACCTTGTTATTTTTCCCCTTAACGATACTTCTTCGTCTAACTCTATAAAAACAACAACATCTTCATGGTCACAGACAGAAAGGGCTTTATCCTTTACTTTCAGACCAAGGAGTGAGAGATTAACTCCTCTGACTGTAAAAATCTCCCTGTGACAGTCAATAAAAACATTATCTTCGTATCTTATTCTTGCAGATAGACGCATAAACCCCTCTTTCCTGAAATTTCCCTCCAGTTATTATTAATTTAAAAATAAAGTGATATTCTGTAAAAGTCCAATCAAAAATCCCAGAACTGCTCCTGTATACGTTATATGTTTCAGCTGTTTTTCAGAAAATCCCAAAACAACTTTTTCTAAAGTCTGTATATCCATCTCAAGAAATGTTTCGACAACTAATTTTTCCACATTTAACTCTGAAAGAACCTGAGGTAATTCTTCCTCTATATTTCTTTCTATACTGACTGAAGCCCTCTCTAACAGCTTTTCTTTCAGTCTTTCCTTAATTCTATCTGTTGCCTTTTCAATTAATTTTTCCAGTGCAGTAGCAAAAACAGCAGTTTTTACGCTGAACTTACCAATAGATATACCCTCTTTTATATTTTCTCTAATGGAAAACACTATCTGTTCTACAAGTTCGTCAAACACATTTTCAATTCTGTTCTTCAGTCTTTCTCTGTACCGTGTCTCTTCAAACAGACTGTGGAGTTTTTCAGGTGTCAGGAGATGCTCTTCTATAACTTTAGCTATAGAAAAGGCTATATCTTTCCTTCTTTTTGGTATTAAACCAGGAGTGAATGGAACTCTCAGGCCAAAAATTCTTTTCTCTTCAAAGGGCCTGAACAACATTTTTACAGCAAGATAGTTGGTAACATAACCTATAAACGCTCCCACAACAGGGGGAAGCTAAAAAATGGATGTAGTTTTCCATCCTTTTCTCCAGAATAAGATTGATATTATCTAAATTCCAATATATATTATAGACTCTGGCAGTATATGCAAACAGGAGGTAATATGACAGCAAAAGTAGGCAGTCAGGCACCATATTTTGAGTTTTTAGACGGTATAAAAGGCAAAAATTTCTACGACCTGAAACAGAAATACCACATCGTTATATATAAAGCAAAGGACGACCATTTAGAAAAGTATGAGGATGAATTTGAAAGGGCAAATGTTAAGCTGATAGATTACGTTCAGATAACAACAAAAAATTTCCTTGAAAACTTTGGTATAAAAGAAGATGGAGACTTTATTATTTTGATTGACCAGTATGGTGTGGTTCAGTATGTGAGCAATACGGTTCCCAGCTTTGAAGAAATCATGAACCTTATTTCTTTTGCAGAAGATGAAGGATGCTGTGCCCTTTAAAGAAAAGATAGAAGAAGCACCAGAACAACCTGGAGTTTACATTTTCAGGTCTTCAGAGGGTAGATATATCTATATCGGAAAGGCGAAAAATCTGAAGAAAAGATTGAAGGGGCATTACCAGCAGTTAAAATACGACCCAAAGGAACAGAGGATATTCAGTGAAAGTGATACACTGGAGTGGATTATAACAAAATCAGATTATGAAGCTTTTGTCTTAGAAAATGAACTGATAAAACAGTACAAACCCCGCTATAATGTCCGCCTGAAATCTGGCTCAGGTTATCCTATGCTTGTTATTACAGATGAGGAATATCCAACAGTTCTGATAAGCAGGAAGTATGGAGAGATAAAAGGTGATTATTTTGGACCCTTCCTTCCGTCAAGAACAGCAAGAGCAATGAAAGACCTTATACACAGACTTTTTAAACTGAGAACCTGCGACCCAATGCCAAAAAGGGATATTGCCTGTTTTGATTATCATTTAGGACTGTGCTCAGCTCCATGTACAGGAAAGCTATCAAAAAAAGATTACAACTTTGACGTAAAAGGAGCAAAGGCATTTTTATCAGGAGATGTGAAAAAGTTTATATACCAGCTTTACGACAGGATAGAAGAGTATACAAAAAAGATGATGTTTGAAAAAGCTGCAGTTGTTAGAGACCAGATAACAGCAATGGAGAATTTAGTGCAGAAACAGGAAGTATCGGGACTGCCATTTGAAGAGGGTGATATTCTTTTTTTTAGAGGGAGTGAGGTTTTACTGATTGTCGTTAGAGGATACAGAATTGTAGGTAAGGAATTTCTAAAAGTAAAAGAAGAAGGATTGAAAGATGAGTTTGCTCTTAAAGTATTAACAGAGTACTATTCAAAGGGAAATTACATTCCTTCAAACATTTTTGTGAATAGAGAACTGGACGAGATAGATAACATTATCCGCTGGCTGTCAAATAAAAAAAGAGGAGAGGTCAGTATAACTTCAGGAATTCCAGAGGAAATAAAACAGTTTATAGATAGAAATTTCAGCCTTCTGGATGTAGATAGGTTAAAAAATATATTCATAAAACTGTTTGGTTTTGAGCTTCCGGACAGGATTGAAGGGTTTGATATATCAACACTTCAGGGAAACTTTACTGTTGGTTCCTGTGTAGTGTGGGAAAAGGGTAAAATGAACAAAAAGGAATACAGAAGGTTTAAAGTGAAAACTGTTAAAGGCATTGATGATTATGCATCTTTGAGAGAGGTCCTATACAGAAGGTTCAGAAAATACACCCAGATGGAAAATCTTCCCCTCGTTCTTATTGATGGGGGAAAGGGTCAGCTGAAGCAGGGCCTTGTTGTTAAGGATGCTCTTGGTTTAAAGAAGCTCAGGGTTTTCTCCATCGCCAAAAAAGAGGAAGTTCTTTTTACAGATGATGGTAAAGAAATAAAACTCTTTGAGTTTCAGCATATCTTGAAGCTGTTTACTCAGATTAGAGACGAAGCCCATAGATTTGCCGTCTCTTACAACAGAAAACTGAGAGAAAAGGAAGGTCTGAAAGAGGTTTTAGACAAGATAGATGGTGTCGGAAAAAAGAGGAAGGAAATACTATATAGAACATATAAAACATTAGACAGGATAGCACAGGCGTCTGTTGAAGAATTAAGAAAGTTAGGTATCCCTGAAAATGTTGCCCAGAACATCAAGAAGTATCTGTCAGACTAATCTCTTATAAAGTGGGATAGAAAGTGGGCAGTTACAGTATCCATTGTCTGTATATGGTTCATAAGCCAGGGGAGAAACTCCTTTTCTATGTATGATTTTATCAGTTCTGGATTTTTATCCTTTTCCCACTTTTTCTTCAGATTCTGGAGCTGTCCTAAAATCATGTCGTGCTCTCCCCTGTGCATTGGATAGGCAAAAAAGTTATACTGCTCCATCATTTCCTGCTCAGAGGAAAAATGTTTCAAAACATCCTGAAAAAACTCTTCAAGTCTTTTGTCAATCTCTTCTAAACTCCCTTTTCCTTCCTGAAACTTTTCAATAGCCTCATAAAGCCGGTTCAGGATTTTTATCTCTTCCTCGTGAACCTTGTTCATTCTTTCAAGGGCTACCCTTGGTAGCTGGGAAATATCTAAAAGCATAATAACTCCCTATATACAGCGATTTATATTATTTATTAATAATATAATAACCTGAAAACAGATATGATATAAATCAATCACCAAAGTGAAACAGTTTTTCTATTATGCTTTTATTCTTCTTTTTTTCCTTGAAGTGATACTCCATCTTTGCTTCTTCCACTATCTTCTCTATTAACTGGTCTATCTCCTCCTTCTCTCTTTTTTTTACTTTCAACATTCTGTCCTCTCTTTTTTTCTGTTTTTTCTTTTTTAATCTGCTTTTTTTCTGGACTTTTTTTAGGCTTTATAACCTTTTTCTGTACATTCTCAGGAATTTCTTTTTTCTCATCTATTGTTATAACCTCTTTTTTTACCGATGACTGGTTTTTATTAAAGATGAGTGCGTAAACTAAATATAAATCTACCCCAACAATAAACAGCAGTGAAACTACAACAAAAACCTTCCTCAACATCGCACCTTTTTAATTAAGTTTAAGCGGTATAAATGAAAATGGAAGTTTTCCCTGTTTTTCAGTATATAATTATAAAAACAGGAGAAGGTGAATGTTAGGGGTTTTAGGTGGAAGCGGACTTTATGAAATTGATGGAATAGAGATTTTAGAAGAGAAAAGGCTAACAACTCCTTATGGAGAACCTTCAGACAGCTACGTAGTAGCCTGTTATAGAGGGAAAAATGTTATATTCCTCCCAAGGCATGGGAGAGGGCACAAACACCCCCTCATCTTATTAATTACAGAGCTAACATATGGGGATTTCGCAGGTTAGGTGTGAAAAAAATTCTGTCCATCAGTGCTGTTGGTGGAATAAATCCCCTTCTCAGACCGGGGGACTTTGTCATCTCTGACCAGTTTATAGACTTTACGAAGGTAAGACCAGTCACTTTTTATGAGGGAATTTACACTATACATGATGAAGATGACACGTCAAATGACCTTGTAAATGAATATCTGAAAAATGACAGGGTTGTCCATATTGATGTTACACAACCTTTCTGCCCTGTAATGAGAGAGATTTTAAAAAATGTTTTAGAGGATATGAAAGTGAGATATCACAATACAGGAACATATGGGGCAACTGAAGGACCGAGGCTTGAGACAGCAGCAGAAATAAAAGCCCTTTCCACTTTAGGGGCTGATGTTGTAGGTATGACTCTTGTTCCAGAAATAGTGCTGGCAAGAGAACTGTCTATGCATTTTGCATCACTGAATGTGGTAACTAACATGGCGGCAGGAATATCAGAAAACAGGCTGACTTCTGAAGAAGTGATGCAGATGATGAAAGAGAAAAATGAAGAGGTAAAAAAGGCTGTTCTAAAGTTTATTGAAAATATTCCTGAAAGCTTTGATTGTAATTGTGAAGAGGTTCTTAAAGGAGCAGCTATATAAAGGGGGATTGGGACAAAGGATTTTATTTCTGGACTGTTTGATTTCAGATTTAACAGGTTTATAACACCTGTAGTATCAGGTGTTGTTCTGATTATACTCTATGCCAGTGCAACAGTTGGCTGGCTCAGTTTTCTGTTTGGTGTAGACAGCTACGTGCCATTTATTGTTAGACTTTTGATAACACTTGAAACCATGGTAGCTTTAACAAAATAGCAAACATCACAGCAGATAAGATATAAATCAGCATACAAAAGAGAAAAAAGGAAAATAGTTATATCCTGGAATGGATTTCTGACTTTTCCTAATATATCTTTCTGTGTGGGAAGTTTTCCTGAACATACATTATCCTTTTCAAGAAGATAAAGTTGGTCTTCTGTTACTGGAGGTTCAGGAAATAGTCTGAAAATAGGAAGCATAAGCCAGAAAAATGAAGATGGCATCTGGATAACAATCCTTTTCTTTCCTGTATAAGAGAGAGAAAACTCAAACAGTTCTTTGTAAGAAACTATCCTGTTTCCACACAGCTCTACAATTATATTTTTAAAATTTTTATCTTCTACACCTTTTCTTACCGTATCAGCAATATCTAATATATGTACAGGTTGAACATTTCCCTCGGGAGCAAAAATAACAGGTGTAAGTTTAGAAAACTTTTTCAGGTCTTCAAACAGTTTCTGTCCTTTTCCCAGGATTATAGAAGGTCTCAGAATGATGTAATCAATTCCTGAATTTTTTATAATCTGTTCTCCTTCTGCTTTTGTTTTCGCATACCTGCTTTTTGAGTTAATGTCTGCTCCTCAACGCAGGATATATGAATAAATTTTTTCAGTCCAACATCTTTTGCTCCCTTTATCAGTTTTTCCACGTACTGAACATGAACCCTTTCAAATGTGTCGTCTCCTTCTTCCTTCAGTATTCCAAGGCAGTTTACAACAATATCAGGCCTTATCTGTTTAACCATATAATCAAGCTCTTTAGAAAAAGGAATAAATTCTATATCTGAAGATAACTGGATACCGGAGACTTTTCTGGTAGGAATTATCAGATGATGCTCCCTTTCTAAATCTTCAACGATATGCCTGCCTACAAAACCTGTCCCGCCGGTGATAAGAATCTTCATAACATAACTTCAACTCTATTTTTCCTTTCTTTTTTGCTCTGTACATTGCTTCATCAGCTCTCATCAATACACTCTCAACAGTATCGTCATCTTTTACCTCTGTTACACCAAAACTGGCAGTTACTTTCAGCTTTTTCACACCGTTGCTTTCTACCTTTATCTCTCTGTTTTCAATAATTTTCCTCAGCCTCTCTGCTATTTTGACAGCATCCTTAAGCTCTACACCGGGAAGCAGAACAGCAAATTCCTCTCCCCCCAGTCTTCCAATGATTGTGTTAGCTCTGAGATAAAATCTGAAAATTGTAGCAAGTTCTTTTAACACTATATCCCCTACTAAATGTCCGTAATCATCATTTATTTTTTTAAAGTCGTCAACATCAACAAATATTACAGAGAAAGGATAATTTCTCAGCTTTCTGTCCTTTATTGCATCTTGCAAAACCCTCTCAAACCTTCTTCTGTTTACAAGTCCTGTCAGAAAGTCTATGCTTGCCTCTTTTTTTGCTGTTGATAGTTCCTCTTTTAAGTGACACCACCTCTGCGTGATAAGCTTTCAGCTCAGATTTCAGTTTGTTGTTCTCTGCCCTTCAGTTTTTCAGTTCCTGGAGTATATCCATAACAGCATCGCTGATTGTATCAAGAGTTGCAGACTCCTTTGTTTTTACCAGTTTGTCAGCATGGTCGTCGATCTTTTCCTGATGATTATCAATGTTTGAGATAAGCTCCTTCAGTGTTTCATCAAGTTTATTTGCTATATCTTTAAACTTTTCCGCAAGGTTTTCAGGTACACTCTCTTCTTTACTTTCTATATCTACCGCCTGATAGTCTTCATCGTATATGTCTTTGTACAGACCAATCAGTTCCAGGTCGTCAAGTTCCTTTTTCTGCTCAGCCAAAGAACAGAATATGTAAAACCATTTCTCGTAATTTCTGGGAACAGGAGGGATGTTGTGCTTTATCAAGAAACTCAGCTCTTTACGGACAATATTCATAAGCAGTTTAATGTCGTCATGGGATAGTTTTTTACTCCCTCTAAGCTTACTGTAAAATTCACATTTTACCTTATTATGTGTCATTTAGATTTCCTTCTGCTCCATTATTAACTGGTGATTTATATCATTATCGGAAGATTCTACTGATTTTATTAAATAAACTTTATCCCCTGGTCTGACCCTTTCCTCTGTCTTCAGTCCAACAGTAATTCCCCTCTCTGCTTTTGCTATATCCTTTCTATCAATCTGCATAGATTTCACTGTTTGCCTGATAAGACCTGTTTTTTCACCTATTATATGGATAGTATCTCCAATGGAGATTGGGTTGTCTATTATCTTCACTTCTGCAACGCTTATACGGGGATAAAATTTAATCACCTCTCCAACATACAGCTTTTTCTCTTTCGCTATAGATTTATTTATCCCAAACAGACCTTCTCCAAAGTAAAATCCAGAGTCCCATTCCCTGTGATAAACTCTCTCAAGTCTGTCCCACAGGTCTTTCCATCCTTTTGTATTCCACTCTCCATTCAGTATTCTGTCTCTTGCCTCTCTATAAGCAGAGGTTACCATATATGCATAATCTGCATTCTTGTTTCTTCCCCTCTATCCTTCCAGCTGTCAGCCCACATAAGTCTGTCAACAAAATTAATAGTAACAAGGTCTCTGGCAGAAAGAACGTAGTCTGCACCCAAATAAAACTCTGTTCCTGTATTTTTTGATACTATCTTCACATCATACTCGTGTCTACATACCTGATAACACTCCCCTCTGTTTCCAGATTTTTCAAAAACATCATGGGAAAGGAAGCATCTTCCAGATACAGCCATACACATTGCACCGTGAATAAAGATTTCCACCTCAAGATTTGTTTTTTTCTTTATGTCTAACAGCCCTTCTAACTTAACCTCCCTTGCAGGAACAATCCTCTTTATTCCCATCTTTTCGTAAAACTTTGCAGCCTGTGAGTTTGAAACAGAAGCCATTGTAGAAAGATGAGTTTCAATTCCCTTCTCAATTGAGGCGGATATGACAGCCATATCCCAGCCTATAACTGCATCAACACCGATTTCTTTAAGCTGGTCAAGGGTTTCATTAATGTAGGGAAGGTCTTCTTCAAATACTATGGAGTTTAAGACAATATACTGTCTTACCCCTGCGTCCTGTGTTATTTTTCTGATTTCTTTTACATCTTCTATAGTGAAATGAGACTTTAAAGCTCTCTGGTTAATCTTACCAACACCCATATATATTGCATCAGCTCCTGCCTTTATTACAGATGAAAGACCTTCGTAATGCCCAACAGGTGCGAGTATTTCAGGTTTTTTTCTTTCCATTCTTACCTCCAGAATTTTTGATTAAATTAAATTATATGCATTGATACAATAAATCTATGATCTTTGGCTGTTTTATGTATAGAATAAAATAAAAAAGGTGGGTGGCGTGAATATATTAGATAAAATAATCCAGACAAAAAGGGAAGAGCTTGTTAGACTATACTCCAGATTACATAAACTATCTTGAAGGAAAAGTGGTATCAAGGGATAAAGTAAGAGATTTCCCCGGTGCTCTGAAGAAGAAAGGGATTAACATCATAGCTGAAATAAAGAAGGCTTCCCCTTCAAAGGGCACTATAAGGGAGGACTTTGACCCTGCACAGATAGGAAAAATATACGAGGAAAATGGGGCATCAGCCATATCTGTGTTGACAGACAGGGTTTATTTTAAAGGGGATGTCCAGTTTCTCAGAATTGTCAGGGCAGTAACAACCATTCCCCTTCTGAGAAAGGATTTTATCATTGATAAAAGACAGATATTGGAAGCATACGCCTATGGGGCAGACAGTTATCTGCTGATTGCAAGAGTTCTGTCAGAGAAGGAGTTACAGGAACTTATTTCATACGGAAGAGGGTTTGGCATGGAACCGCTGGTGGAGATACACACCTTTGAAGAAGGAGCGAAATCCTTAAATGCAGGGGCTAAGATTGTAGGTATTAACAACAGGGACTTAGAAACATTTACAGTGGATATAAATCTGTCAAAAAAACTTGCTCCAGAGATGAAAAGCTTAGGTGCTGAAATTGTTGTGGCAGAGAGCGGTATATCAGAAAAAAAGGAGATTATGGAGCTGAAAGAGTGTGGAGTTGATGCTTTCCTGATAGGGGAAGCATTGATGAGGGAAAAAGACATAGGTAAAAAGCTGCAGAAGTTAATCAAATGAAAAATACTGCCTTTTTGCAGAGATGTATATAAACTCGTCTGTAAAAGGGTTATACCCTGTAAGCTTGTTACCTAAAACACATCCTGTATCAATGCCGTAACATCTGTTGTTTATGTAGGGCTCGTCATAAACAACATGTCCGTAGATTATCTTTGGAGAGTTTTCTGTTACAATCCTGTCCCTTGTCCAGTCAATCCTTTCAGGGAATCCCTTTTTCTGTAAATCTACCTGTTGTCTGCCCGTATATAACAAAATCTCTTTACCTTTTTATCTGTTTTTCCTACCATTTCGT
Organism: Persephonella sp.; assembly: GCA_030949555.1. GTDB lineage: Bacteria > Aquificota > Aquificia > Aquificales > Hydrogenothermaceae > Persephonella_A. Next base: position 25,309 of record JAUZSJ010000034.1, read on the forward strand.
CTTTTATACCTGCATGGGCAACAACAATGCTGTCGTTTACCACCACATAAAGGGGAAGACTTTCATAATAACTTATGTAGCGTTTTTTCAGACTTTCTCTCTTTTCTTCCGGTAGTGATAGTATCTGACTGACCGTTTTCTGCATGCCGTAGCTTATATTCACATTTTTGCCTTTAAACCATCTATAAAGTTTCAGATTGTGATTACTCTGAACTTCAATGAATTTCCCCTCTTTTTGCAACTGAAAACACAGCTGTATCACTTCTAAATTAAAGTCTCCCCTGTCAACTGTGTCACCTACAGAGATAATAAATGTATCTTCTCCGTAGGTAGAGAAAACTCTGTCTATCATATCCAGAAACTCATAATAACAGCCGTGAATGTCACCTATCACAACAAGCTGTGAGCTCACACTCAGTCTGATATAGTTATCCATTCTTTCCCATTATCTGCAGCAGTTTTGTTGTCCACAGGATGATAAGCACAACAATCCAGAAAACAAGCACAAAAAGAATGCCAAACTGAAAAGTTTTAAAAAATATCACAACAAGAAGATAAAACAGATATGGGACAGCAATCAGAACAACGACAAATGCCATCCCCACCAGTAGTAGCACAAAAAAGGCTAACATATACTGGAAAGGAGTCCGTTTTTTTTCTACAGGAAACTTTTTATCCATAGACCTTCAGATGATTGTAAAGTGTATCCCTTTCTACAGGGATTTTACCAGCCTCTTTTATAAGTCTGATGAGTTTTTCTTTTTGCTGCTGTGTGGGAGATTTTGCCCCTGCAAAGTGGGCTATCTTTTCCTCCATCACTGTCCCGTCCATGTCGTCTGCACCAAAGTTAAGGGCAACCTGAGCTATCTTCTCACCTACCATAACCCAGTAGGCCTTTATGTGGGGAATATTGTCTAACATAAGTCTTGAGATAGCTATTGTTTTCAGGTCATCTACACCGTGGGTGTGCTCTGTAATATTCAGTTGATTGTTTTCTGGCTGATATGCAAGGGGAATAAAACATGTAAATCCTCCTGTCTCATCCTGAGCATCCCTTATCTTTAGCATGTGGTCTATCCTCTCTTCATAGGTTTCAACATGTCCATACAGCATTGTTACTGTTGAGTGGAGGCCTAATCTGTGGGCAGTTTTGTGTATCTCTAAATACTTTTTCCATCCAATCTTTGTTGGGGCTATAATCCTTCTAACTCTTGGTGCAAATATCTCTGCTCCACCTCCCGGAAGACTTCCCAGTCCAGCTTCTTTCAGCTCTGTCAGAACCTCCCTGTATGACAGACCAGATATACGGGAAAAGTAATCTACTTCAACTGCTGTAAAAGCTTTTATGTGAAGCTGAGGAAATCTCTCTTTCAGGATAGAAACCATATTCAGATATACATCAAAACCCCAGTCAGGATGAAGTCCACCAACAATGTGAACCTCGCAGGCTCCCTGTGATACCGCATACTCAGCCTTTTTTAATATCTCCTCATAGCTCATCTCGTATGCTTTAGGGTTGTTTTTATCCATTGTGGCAAAAGCACAGAAATTACAGTCCAAAGCACATATGTTTGTTGGGTTTATCTGTCTGTTTATGACAAAATAGGCATACTTACCGTTCTTTTTCTCTGTAACATGATTTGCAAGGGCTCCAACAGCTCGCAGCAAGGTCGTCTGTTTCAAACAGCTTAACGCCGTCTTCAAAAGACAGTCTCCTTTCTTCTAAGACCCTGTCTATAACAGGAAAACAGATTTCTGTCTGAGGAGAGAGCAATAAGCATTTTTCAATATCTGTTGAGAGCATTTTCTTCTCCTTAATTTATATTTTTAAACCTTCTTTTCTATAAGCTGTTTAGCAAGACTAAACTTTAAAACCATTAATAATCTCAATATCTTCATTCCAGTCTGATATATACCATTTTTTCTCCCTTCGTAGCTACCATAACTTTTTTATCATCTGTTGTATACCATATAATTTTTTGACTCCAGCATTTGAAAGGTCACTAATTTTTCCCTTCATGTATGAGAGCATCTCCCCTGAATATTTTCTTAAATCAGCCCTGGTATCTATCTCAATAACTACCTCTGGAGGTGTTTTCACATAATTTATCATTTATTTCTCCTTTTAGCAGTTTTTCCCTGTCAAATATTGCTATATCTAAATTTCTCCAGCTTCTTGGTGCCCACTGGAAACCTGCCTTATTTGTAGCTATAAGATATTTTCTCCTGTCTAAATTTTCTACTAAATATTTAAAAATCAAGTAAATAATTACCCATTGTAACTTACTACTTCCCATAACTTCCTCCAGCGTTTTCTCGCCAGATAAAACTTTGTCGTATTCTCTGTAATATATGGGAGAACCGTATCTCACCTCGTATATAAGCTCCTTAGGGATAGACCTTCTCTTTTTTACTTTTTTGTTTTTAGCGGTTATCATAACTGCTTCCCCTTAAATGGTCTTACCTATATAATTATCATCTATTTGCTTTCTTTTTCAATCTTAACTAAGATAATGTTTATGATTAGACTGCTTTTGACAATACTTCTTATATCAGGAATAGTTTTGGGAAATGAGCTGAGCATCAAAACAGATGACGGATTTGTTCTTAAAGGTTTTCTGTATTATCCAGAGGAGAGCAAAGAAAAGTATCCTGTTGTTGTATTTGCCCATCAGTTTGGGACAACCCATATTGTATGGTCTGATTTTGCAAAAGCTAAGGAAGATGGGATATGCAACACTGCTGATAGACCTGAGGGGGCATGGATTATCTGTTATTCAGAATGGAAAAGAAAACAGAATTGTACTTAAAAAAATTTCACTTCACTGGTAGACCTTGTGTCATTTTTCAGAAAAAGCAGTAAAAGGTCAACTTCTCTAAAAATACCGGAAGATATATCCTCTGATAGATTACCTGATAGAAAATGAGAAGATAGACCCCTGACAGGATAATACTGATAGGGGCTGCATTGGGGCAACAACTATAATACCAGTTCCTGCATATCAGGACATAAAGGCTATGGTGTGTATATCACCCGGCCTCCAGCTGTTGTAGGAGAAGATAATGTAAAACTTGCACTTTCGTCTTATCTCAATCCTGTTTTATACATCTCTTCCATAGATGACCCGATAGGAAGCACAAAGTATGCCCTGTGGTATGAGAAAAACTCTAACAACGGTACACTGTTTATATTTCCTGGAAAGGGACACGGTGTAGTATTGCTGAAAAAATACAGCGGGTATATATTGCAGTTTCTCAAAAGTTTAGATTAGAAGTTATAATGAGAAAAATAAAAGTAAACACAGGAACAACACTGAAGGATTTTATCTCTGAAAGTCTAAATATATCTAAAAAAAAGGCAAAACAGCTGATAGACTCAAAACTGGTGCTTGTTAATGGCAGAAGGATATGGATAGCATCCCACATACTGAATAGCGGTGATATTGTTGAACTCCCCACATTAGAAAGCAAACCCCAGTGGGAGATTAAACAGAGTATCATTTATGAAGATGAACACATTATTGCACTGAACAAACCTCCATTTGTGGAAACTGAAGGAAAAAAACACAGTCTTGAAGATAAACTGAGAGCTTTAAAAAAGACAGAAAGATTCAAGCTATCCACAGATTGGACAGGGATACCTCACGGGTTATACTATTTGCAAAAGACAGGTCTGTTTTTGAGAAGTTCAAAAGTATGTGGCAGGAAAAAAAAGTCAGGAAAGAGTATCTTGCCATCAGTCACGGGGAAGCACATTTCAGGAAAAAGGTTGTAAACATTCCTGTTGAGAAAAAGTATGCAAAAAGCATCATCTATACAGTCAAAACAGGCAGTGGCTTTTCCCTGTTTAAAGTGGAAATACCAACAGGAAGAAAATACCAGATAAGGATACACCTGTCAAAAATCAGACATCCTATCGTTGGAGACAAAACATACGGTCTGAAAGATATCACAGACCCACTGCTGAAAAGTGTAAAAAGGCAGATGCTTCACGCATACAGAATTTCATTTTTCCATCCATATCTGAAAAGGAAGATAACAATAACAGGAAAGCCTCTGTCAGACTTTGAAAATTTTGGAAAAATTATCAGATTATTATAAAATTTATTAAACTTTTTAAGAGGTGAAAATGGTGGAGATTAAAGAAAAAAAGCAGGTTATCAGAGTTGCCCACAGTCCAGACTCAGATGATGCATTTATGTTTTACGCAATCAATCAGAAAAAAATTGATACAAAAGGATATGAGTTTGTAGATATACTCTCTGATATTGAAACACTTAACAGAAAGGCCCTTGAAGGGAGTATGAGGTTTCAGCCATATCAATACATGCGTTTCCGTATGTTGCCGACAAATATGCCCTGCTTTCCAGTGGAGCAAGTATGGGGGACAATTATGGTCCCATGATTGTTGCCAAAGAAACTTTTGAACCATCTGAGCTGAAAAACAAAAAAATAGCAGTTCCTGGAACTTTAACCTCTGCATTTTTAGCCCTTGAGCTGTATTTAGGAACAGACAGGTTTGATTATCAGGTTATCCCCTTTGACCAGATAATAAAAGCTGTAAAAGAAGGTGAGGTTGATGCAGGTTTGATTATACACGAAGGTCAGCTCACCTATCAGGACGAAGGTCTCGTATGCATAGTTGACCTTGGGAAATGGTGGTTTGAAAAAACAGGAGGCCTTCCACTGCCTTTAGGTGGAAATGTTATAAGGAAAGATTTAGATGAAGACGTGATGAAAGAAGTCTCTGAAATTCTCAGAGAGAGTATCAAATATTCCTTAGAGCACAGAGAGGAAGCTGTTGATTACGCTCTGAAATACGCAAGGGACATGTCAAGAGAAAAGGCTGACAGATTTATAGGAATGTATGTGAACGAGCTTACAGTAGATTACGGAGAGAGAGGTAAAAAGGCAATAGAGCTGTTTTTAAAAGAGGCTTATGAGAAAGGATTTATTGATAGATTACCAGAAATAAAATTTGTGTAAGGGGCTTCCATGAAAATCCTGCTGTTAGATGAAGATACAGCAACGTATCAGGTGCTCAGGGAAGTAGCCCAGCTCAGTGGTTCAGAGATTATTCAGATTACAGACATAGAAAAGGCAAAGGAGTTTGTAAAGAGCAATACTGATATTGACGGTATTGTTGCTGAGCAGAAAATTGGTGAAAAGCCTACATGGGAGATAATACAGTATATGAAAATGAAGAGGAGTCAGAGAGATACCTTTTATCATACTGACAGCATCACTGACAAAAGATGAAGAGATTTTTATCAGTATATGGGGGTAACAGCAATATTAGAAAAACCCTTCAATCCCCTTTGGAGGTTTCTACTGCAATTGTGGAGTATCTGAAAAACAAAAGGGGAAGAATATGTAAAATCTAAATTGGAAGAAGAGCAGGTTGACAGGAACACTTTAAAGGTATTAATTGAAAAGTTGATAAACTTCCTCAAGTCTTTTTCAAAGAAGTGATGAAAGACGAAACCCTCAAAGAATGGATAAAGAGGTTAAAAGATTTTTCCAAATCAGATGGAATAGTTGTGATTGTTGAAGGGAAAAGGGACAGAGATAAATTGAAAAAAGCGGGAGTTGAGCATATATACAGTATCAGAGGTAGAAGGTTTTATGACATACTGGAAGAGCTTGAAAACAGTCGAAAAGTTGTAATCCTTACAGACCTTGACAGGCAGGGAGAAAAAATCTGCAAAAAACTTTCCCATATGTTCCAGAAAGAAGGCATACCAGTAGATACAGCATTCAGAGAAAGTCTGAAAAAATTTGAGATAAAACATATTGAAGAGATTCCAGTATAAGGAGAAAAAATGCTTGCAAAAAGGATAATTCCGTGCCTTGACGTAAATAGAGGAAGAGTTGTGAAAGGAGTAAACTTTGTAAATCTCGTGGATGCTGGAGACCCTGTAGAGGCAGCGAAAGCATATGATGAAGCTGGAGCAGATGAGCTTGTGTTTTTAGACATAACTGCATCAGCTGAAGAGAGGGACATCATGTTAGATGTGGTAAAGGAAACAGCAGAAACAGTTTTTATGCCTCTGACTGTTGGTGGAGGAGTGAGAACATTAGAAGATATAAGAAAACTTCTTGAAAGTGGAGCAGATAAGGTATCTATAAACACAGCAGCAGTTAAAGAACCTTCCCTTGTAGAGTCAGCAGCAATCAGGTTTGGCTCATCAACAATAGTGGTTGCTATTGACGCAAAACAGACATCTCCTGACAAGTGGGAGGTTTACATACACGGGGGAAGAACACCAACAGGAATAGATGCTGTTCAGTGGGCAAAAGCAGTGGAGGACCTTGGAGCGGGAGAGATACTCCTGACATCAATGGACAGGGACGGGACAAAAGCTGGATATGACATAAAGCTAACAAAAGCCATAAGTGAAGCAGTATCTATACCTGTTATAGCATCTGGTGGAGCAGGAAAAAAGGAACACTTTTATGAAGCCTTCAAAGAAGGAAAGGCAGATGCAGCCCTTGCAGCATCACTGTTTCATTTCAGGGAGCTTACCATACAGGAAGTAAAGGAATATCTGAAAAGCAGGAATATCCCTGTAAGGATATAAATATCATAATTGTTCAAAGAACCTGTGTGCTAAAATTTTATTAAAATTCCAGTGGAGAAAACCATGAAAAAGGTTTTGATTTACGACACAACTTTAAGGGATGGAACGCAGGCTGAAGGGGTCAGTGTATCTGTTGAGGACAAGCTGAGAATAACAGAGAAGTTAGATGATTTTGGCATACACTACATAGAGGGAGGCTGGCCCGGTTCAAATCCAAAAGATGACCAGTACTTCAAACAGGTCAGGAACATAAAGCTGAAAAATGCAAAAATAGCCGCTTTTGGTTCAACAAGGAGAGCATATCTCAGGGTTGAAGATGACCCATTAATTCAGAATCTTATAAAGGCAGAAACTCCTGTAATAACAATATTTGGCAAGGCATGGGACCTGCACGTTATACAGGCTCTTAAAACAACCTTAGAGAACAACCTTGAGATGGTTTACGACACAGTAAAGTATCTTAAAGAGCATACAGGTGAAGTGGTGTTTATTGGAGAGCATTTTTTTGATGGGTACAGATCAAACCCCGATTATGCCTATGCTGTGATGAAAACAGCAGAGGAAGCAGGAGCTAACTTTCTTGTTCTTGCAGACACAAACGGAGGAACACTTCCAAACGAGATAGAGAAGATAATAAAACAGGTAAAAGAAAAAGGGCTGAAGGGAAATTTAGGAATCCATGCCCACAACGACAGTGACACTGCAGTGTGGAACTCTGTGGTGGCTGTTTTAAACGGTGCTGTTCAGGTTCACGGAACAATAAATGGTTTTGGGGAAAGGTGTGGGAATGCAAACCTGTGTTCTATTATACCAAATCTATCATTAAAACTTGGGTATGAAAACAATTCCTGAAAGAAGTATAAAAAGACTGAAGGAGCTGTCAAACTTTGTGGCTGATATTGTCAATCTGCCTGTTCCCAAGAATATGCCTTATGTTGGAGACAGCGCATTTGCACATAAAGGAGGTGTTCATGCATCAGCAGTTCTGAAAAATCCAAAACTGTATGAGCATATAAATCCAGAACTTGTAGGAAACAGAAGAAAGATATTAGTTTCAGACCTTGCAGGTAAATCAAATATTATTTACAAAGCAAAGGAACTGGGAATAGAGATTGACGAAAAGGACCCAAGGATAACAGAGCTTGTCCAGGAGATAAAAAGGTTAGAAAACTATGGATACCACTACGAAGCAGCAGAAGCATCTTTAGAACTGCTGATAAGAAAACATCTTGGAATGCTGAAAAATACTTTGACCTTGACGCATACAGGGTATTAATAGCAAGAAGATACACTGATAAAGAGCCAGTCTCTGAAGCAACAGTTAAGAATAAAGATAGATAACCATTATAAGCATACAGCATCTTTAGGTTATGGTCCTGTTAATGCGTTAGACAGGGCACTTAAAAAAGCTTTAGTAGAAGTTTACCCTTCCCTCTCAGAAGTGGAACTGATAGACTACAAGGTGAGAATAATAAACGAAAGCGCTGGAACAGCAGCAAAAATAAGAGTTTTAGTGGAAAGTAAAGACAGAGAAAGGAAATGGGGAACTGTTGGAGTATCAGACAACGTTATTGAAGCGTCGTGGCAGGCAGTTGTTGACAGCTTTATATACAAACTTGTAAAAGACGGGGTGTAAGATGAAGATAGGATGGGTAGGTCTCGGTCATATGGGTCTACCAATGGCTAAGAATTTAGCAGAAAAAGGATTTGATATAACTGTATGGAACAGAACAAAAGAAAAAGCAGAGAAAAGTGGTCTGCCTTTTTGTAGAAACGATAAAAGATTTACTGAGCAGAAACGATATTGTGGATAACCATGCTGTTTGGTCTCTCAGTCTGTGGAAGAGATTTATAAGGAAATAACAAAACAGACCATCAAAGGGAAGATATTTATAGATATGACCACTGTTCATCCAGAAACAGCAAAAAAAACAGCAGAGCTGATTATAAAAAATGGTGGCGACTTCCTTGAGGCCCCTGTCCTTGGAAGCGTTATTCCTGCGAGGGAAGGAAAGCTGACAATATTAGTTAGTGGAGACAGAGAAACCTACGAAAAATGTAAAAATATATTCAGTGCGCTTGGAAAAAGCATCTATTACATGGGAGATTACGGTAATGCATCAAAAATGAAATTGATAAATAATACTGTCCTTGCTTCGTTCATGTCTGTAATCTCAGAAGCCTTTACGATTTGCAGGCATAAAGGCAGGTCTTGAGCCGGAAACAGTAATTCAGATACTTTCTGACGGGGCAGGAAAATCGGCAGTTTTAGAGGCAAAAAGGAAAAACTTCTGAAAAAGATTACCCAACTCATTTTTTCCATCTCACTGATACATAAAGATATCTGCTACGCCCTTGACATAGCGAAGGAGGCCAACTTTCCTCCAGTAATAACATCCCAGATACTCAGTCTGCTAAGCTCAGCAAAAGCCCATAAACTGTCGGAAAAGGACTTTTCATCTATTGTTGAGATATACAAAAAATTAGGGAACATAGAGGAGGAAAAATGAGAAAAATTGCATGGAGTGTTGCCCATCAGGAATTTATAATATCGGACCACTACTACTTTTCAAAACTGCAAAAGTATGCAAAGGAAGCAGGATTACATATTGAAGAGGTTGACGAGATAGAAAAATTCTCTCAATACGACACAATCATATTTAACTATCCTGAGATACCATTTACATCGGAAGAGGCAGACTTTATTGAGGATTTAGTAAAAAAAGGAAAAACTGTTGGAATTTTTGGATACTACAAAAATGAGGACTCAATAGCAGACACATGCAACACACTGTCTGAAAGATTTGGGATACACTTTAATGGAGATATTATTACTGACAGTATTAACAACTACGAAAATGACAACCTCCTGATAGTAACAGGGGACACTTACAACCCTACCAGAAAACATAAAAAAGGTTATACTTGCCTGCACAGACAGTATAACAACAAAAAAGCCTCAGGTAAGGCCCCTTATCCATGGAGAAACAACAGCAGAGTCAAAATCAGGGAGAGAGACAGTTCTGTTTGCAGAATACGTTGACCCATCAGGAGGAAAGTTTATAGCTGGTGGAACATGTGTATTCTGGGACAACTACTCTATAGACCTTTACAATAACAGGGAGCTGAGCCTACAACTGCTTACGATGATGATGGGAAGGGAGTACTGATCAACACAGCTGGACAATGTTAGCTTTTCTGAAGGTTAAAAAAGGAGAGATATTTGGAACTCACAGGGAAACATAAGTCACGATGATATTATAAAAGCAGATTATGGAGGTAAAACCCACAAAGGGCACACATTCCTGGTTCTCCGTCCTACACTCCACGACATAATAATGTATGGAATAAAGAGAAAAACCCAGATTATATATCCCAAAGACAGCAGTTACATAACACTGAAGTTAGGTCTTACAGATGGGATGAAGGTTTTAGAGTCTGGGGTGGGAAGCGGAGCATTAACTATTGTTATGGCAAATGCTGTAAAGCCTTCTGGTAGAATATACTCCTTTGAAAAGAGGGAGAAATACATAAATAATGCCTACAACAACATAAAAGCTTGCAGGATTAGAAAAGTTATGTTGAGATAAAAACACCACAGCCTTGACCAAAGCCTCTACCTGAAAACTTTTTTGATGCTGCTTTTGTGTTGATGTAAGAGAACCATGGCTTTATATAGATAACATAAAAAAATCCATGAAAAAGGGTTCCCCTGTAGGCTTTCTTGTTCCCACAACAAATCAGGTAAGCAGTACACTTCAGGCACTTAAAGAAAACAGATTTATAAACTTAGAGGTTGTGGAGCTGTTAGAGAGGCATTACAAACCTGTTCCAGACAGGCTCAGGCCTGAAGACAGGATGGTAGCCCACACAGGATACCTCATATTTGGGAGAAGTGGCTGATAATGGACAGGAAACAGGCTGTAAAAAGTACAAAAAGAGCGGTTATAAAGATAGGTTCCCAGCTTTTAGAAAAGAACGGACAGATAGACATAGACTTTATAAAAAATCTGTCATCAAACATCAAGCTCCTCCAGGATGAAGGAATAGAACCAGTTATTGTTTCATCAGGAGCTGTCCTTGCAGGGATAAAAAAATTAGGATTAAAGAAAAAGCCTACAACAATTACAGAGAAGCAGGCTGTGGCATCTGTTGGTCAGGCTTATCTTATGCAGATTTACGACCAGATATTTTCTGAAAACGGTCAGATTATCGGACAGATTTTGCTCACCATTGAAGGTCTGAGAGAGAGAAAGCGTTATATTCTGGCACAGAACACCATAAATAAGCTGATAGAGATGGATGTTATTCCTGTTGTGAACGAAAATGACACTATAGCTGTTGATGAGATAGTGTTTGGAGATAACGATTTTTTAGCAGCCCACGTTTCTGTTTTAATCGGCGCAGACCTGCTCATTATTTTATCAACGAGAGCTTGGAGGTGTTTACACAAAAAACCCTGAAGAAAAAGACTCCCGGCTAATTCCAGAGATAAAAGAAATAGATAAAGCACTACAATATGCCAAAGCATCAACCTCAAAATTTGGAACAGGAGGTATGAGAAGCAAATTAGAAGCGGCAAAAATAGCAGTATCCCACCAGATACCTGTTATTATAGCTCCCAAAGGGAAAAGATACCCTTACTCAGAATTTTTGATGCGAATTTGAGTCACAGTGCAAGGCACTTTCATACATCCCCAGAAAGAAAAAAGCTGGCCAAGAGAAAAGCTGGCTGAAGCTTCTGTCAGCACCAAAAGGAAGGATAATTATTGATAAAGGAGCAGAAAGAGCATTAAAGGAAGGAAAAAGCCTCCTTCCAGCAGGAATAACAGATGTAGAGGGTATATTCTCAAAAAATGATGTTGTTGCCATCGTAAATGAAGAAGGACAGGTTATAGGTAAAGGTATAGTCAGCTACAGCTCAATGGAGCTAAAAAAGATTAAGAGGAAAAAGTCTGCTGAAGTTGAAAAGATTTTTGAATAAAAAATTTACAGAAGCAGTTCATACAGATAACATAGTGGTTTTTTAGAAACAAAGAGCAAACCTAACGAATTAGAGGTGTTTGGAAAAAGTCTGTTAGAATTTCGAAGTGTTCGCTGCCCTTTGTTTTGCAATTTTTCAACCTATAATAAATGATTAAGTTTTGGATTTGCTTATTTGATAACTGTATTAATTGGGATGTATTTTATAAAAAAAAGAGAAGGATGATAAGTAATATTCTAAAACTAATGTTTTAAAGAGTTTAATGAAAAATCATCTCTCAATAGAAAAACTTAAAAAAGAACAGTTAAACCTGTCAAAAAAGCTAAAGAAGCTAACAGACAGAACCTGTGGAAAAGATAAGGACTGTTGCAGGTATTGACGTAACATTTACAGATGTATGGAAAAATCCTACAACAGGTATAGCCTGTATTGTTGTAATAGACACAGCAGAGAACTTCAAAGTGATAGAAACAGTTTATGCAGAAGAGACAGTAGATTTTCCTTACATTCCTACATTCTTAGCATACAGGGAACTGCCTGTAATACTGAAGGCATATGAGAAGCTGAAAACAAAACCTGATGCGTTTATGTTAGATGGTATGGGTATTCTTCATCCGAGAAAGATGGGAATTGCTTCTCACTTTGGAGCGATAACAGATACAGTCTCTGTAGGCTGTGGAAAATCCAGGCTTATCGGAGACTATAAAGAACCTCCCAATAAAAAGCTGGCTTACAGCCCTGTTTGTCTGAATGGTGAACTGAGGGGATTTGCTGTCAGAACAAAGAAAAATGCAAATCCTGTCTTTATCTCTCCCGGAAACAACATATCTGTTGAAACAGCAGTCTGAGACTTCTTATTAAATCTTTAGGTGGCTACAAACTTCCAGAGCCAACAAGGACAGCCCATCTTCTCCTCCAGAAATACAGGAAAAGGTTATGAGATGACTTTATTTGAACAGGTTTTACAGGAAATCTACGACGATTTTTTTAAAAACATGGTTCAAAACCCTCTTCACACAGATTTTTTTTCAGGCAAAGATATAAAACTGATAAAAGAAAGGCAGATAAAGGGAATTACACATCTCCACTCATTATTCATGAAAAAAGATGAGAAAAAGCTGAAAGAGAACCTCTGCCATCTCGAGCAGTGCCTTCATCAACAGACTTTGGTAGGGCAGTTTGCTCTTTTTCTTGAAGTGGTAAACAGACTTGAAATCCTTATCATTGACATGAGACCGTCTCAAAAAGATTAACGACATTGAGAAGCAGTACTTTGAAAACAGTAGATTTTTTGAACTGATAAAGCATTATACAGCCCTTGGATACTTGAAAGAGTATGTAAGGGAAGAGAAAAAGCTCATCAGGGAATTTATAGAAGCAAATCTGAAAAAAAGAACTTTTGGTCAGTAAAGAATATTATTATAGAAAAACATCTGCTGTGGGAAGAAAAGATTCTTGACTTTATATCTGAAGAAAACAGAGAACTGGATGTCGAGACTGATTCCAATAAATGTGAGATAGGAAGATGGTATAAAGAAATAAACAGAAAAAAATCCTAAACGGAAAACCGCCTTACAGAAGTGAGAAAACCCACATGTAGACATCCACCACATAGCAA
>JAUZSJ010000035.1 GCA_030949555.1 Persephonella sp.
TACATTTACATATAAAGCTTTGATATTTTTAGTTTGAAGGGAATCCTGTTCCTTTCTCAACACGCCTTCACCTATAACCCTACCGTTTACTAAAAGCTCAACATTAAACTGTGGCTGCTGGGATATCAGTATTTCTGTCATTTCTCCGATATTTTCCATCTCGGATATAGGAATGGTTTTACTGAAAATTCTTATAACAACTGGCAGAGATATTTCTTCCCTTTCTTCTGCTTTGCTCTCTGTTTTTTTATCATTAAAAGAGTGGGATTTTATAACAATTCCGTAATCAAACTTCTGTTGTTCCACTGTTATGTTGAAGACCGTATCTTCAGGGTTTATCTCAATACCCTCAACAACTTCTGTTTTCACGCTTCCAGTGCTGAATGCTTTTTTGAAGATATCTTCTGCCCAGTCTGAGCCTCTGGAAAATACAGTCATAACAAAAAGGTCACTCTTTATGTAAAGGGTAGCATCTTTAGAGTAAACAGAGTAATAATCTGAATCTAACAGTTTTCTTTCTTTTATTTCTACCTGTTCAACATTATCAAAGATACCGGAAATAAGCATCTCAATATCTTTAATCTTTCCCTCCTAACTTACGATTTTTTTTAGTTTCAGTTTAACGCTGATTTCACTGCCTGGTTTTAGTCTGCTGACCGGTATATCAATAACTTCAGTCTCAATGGTGTATTTAATATCAATCATGCTCAGCAGTTTCTTTATCTTTTCTTACCAGCTGCTGTTGGTGGAGACGGTACTACCGGAGATATTTCTTCACTTTCTAAAAGGGTGTTTTCTATCCATACAGATATCTCACCTTCTCTATCTTCAACTGAATATACGTACTCTAACTTTACAAAATTATCATCGTAGAACTGTAAAACAGGAGAATTTATCCTTTTATATGAGTGTGGAAATCTTTCTTCATCTCAGATATAAGATGTTCAGAAAGAAGTTCAACAAAGCTCTGGGCATCAAAATCTCTGTCTAATATACTGTTAATACCTGTTGAAAATTTTGTGTTCACAGCCTGCTCAAAATCGGTGTTGGCTGTTATGTATATACGAAACTTCTTTTCAATATCATATCCTGCTATGAACAGATTGTCTGTCTCTGTATCGTTGCACCTGTGTAAGAACTGAATCTTTTCAGTTTTATCTTCAGAGGAAGTGTAGAAACCATATATCTTTTTATGATATTTTTATACTTGTAAGCAAGAAAAAGGTATTCTTTTGCAGGGATGAGGTTTAATTTAGAAACATTCTCTTCTCCACCTGAACTGTTGTAGAACTTCTCTAAAGAGGGCATCCAACTCCTCTTGAGATACTTTGTATTTCATATTTATCCCCTTAGAACAATCCTTAATTATAATTATATAGAATTTTCTTCTGGAAGGAAGATGGAGATTAGATTTTTCTCGCAGAAAGACAGCTGGAAACTGGGAGCAGAACAGGTTGTATTCAGAAAACCTGTAGGTGTGGCTGTATTTAAAGACAGGATACTCTACATCAATGGGAAAAGTATAAGAACAGACCATCCATTTATCATCATTGAGAAATATATAAAAAAGAACCGTTTGTACGCCGCCGGATTTATATCCTACGATTACAAAAAGTATATTTACAGAGAGACTGTTAGAAAAAAGTCAGACCTGAACATTCCCCAGATTTTCTTCGCTTTTTTCAGAGGAATAAATACCTGTTTTAAAGTGAACAGAACAGTTAAAAACAGTGTAAAAGTTTCCATATTTCTGTAAAAAGGAAGATTTCGTAAATATGGTGAAAAAGGCACAGATGTATATAGAAGAAGGTGATATATACCAGATAAATCTTTCACACAGAATGGAGCTTAAAGGATTTTTTGATGTTGACAGCATCTTCCTTAACCTGATTGAGTTTCAACCAGCTCCATACATAATGAGTATAAAAACACCTTATTTTTCTGTTGTGTCTGGTTCTATGGAGCTTTTTTTAGAAAAAGAAGGAAGGAAAATAAAATCTATACCTATTAAAGGAACCCGTCCAGCAGGAAAGACAGATAAAGAAACAGAAAAGCTGAAAGAAGAATTAAGAAACTCTGAAAAAGAAAGGGCTGAAAATCTTATGATAACTGATCTCATGAGAAATGATATTGGAAAAATATCAGAGAAAGGCAGTGTAACTGTTGAAAATCTGTTTGATGTTAAAACATACAGGTCTGTTCTACAGATGGGTTCAACAGTCAGTGGAACGCTTAAAGAGGGTATATCACTTCAGGAAATTGTTCATTCCACTTTCCCCCCTGGTTCTGTAACAGGTGCACCTAAAAAAAGAGCTATTGAGATTATAGATATGTTAGAAAAGCACAGAAGAGACATATACTGTGGAGCAACAGTACTGATAAAACCAGACCTTGACTTTGTCATGAGTGTGGCCATAAGGCAGTCTGTCTTTGTTAAAAACAGATGCTACATATATGTAGGGAGTGGTATAGTTGCCGATTCAAATCCAGAAAAGGAGTACGAAGAAACCTTAATAAAAGCTGTTGCTAACTTAAAAGCTATAGGCCTAAATCTTGATGTTCTGTGACAGCGCCTTTGTTGCCTTCAGGAGCTGTTTCTGACCTACCTTTGCATATCTCGCTGTAGTTATGGGAGATGCATGACCTAAAAGCTCCTGAATTATTCTTAGTTCAGCTCCGGACTGTAGGGCTATCGTTGCAGCTGTATGTCTTAGCTTGTGTGGATGGAGAACAATATTACATCTCTTTCCTATTTTAACAATCATCTTCCAGAGAGAGTAGTAAGATAGAGGAAATACTTTTCTTGAGCTGTTAAACCTGAGATATTCCACAAACAGTTTCATTGGTTCTCCTGTAATAGGTATCTCCCTTTCCTTATCTCCTTTTCCTTTTACCCTTATGTAAACAATCTCATCACCATTTATATCCAGTCTGTAAATAGTATCACAGTTGTATATCTGTCCATCTTTTTCTATCAGTATGTTATCTCTCTCTATCCCTAAAAGTTCAGACGACCTTATACCTGTCGTCAACATGAGGACAACAATAACCTTTTCAGTTAGTGTTTTTGTACTTTTTATCACCTTTTCAATCTCTTCGTGGGAAAGTGAAGATGGTATCTTCTGTGATATTTTTGGTCTGTGAGACTTTGTTATAGGAGAGGAACTCACTATTTCAAGGTCTATAAGATACTCAAAAAATGAGTTTATACAGGCAAGTTTCCTTGATATTGTGGATGACTTTTTTTTGTGAGACTGGAGAACCATTCTGAATTTTGCTATATCCGCTTTTGTTACACTCTCAACATCCTTATCCCCGACAATCTCAATAAACTGTTTCAGGTCTAAGCGGTAATTTTTCAGTGTATTTTCCGATTTATCTGATATGTATGAAAGAAACAGTTCAACAGACTCAGAAATCTTCATCTCTCCACCTTTTAAGAAGATTGTGCTCAATCCCAAAACTATCTAAAACCTTACCAACAACAAAGTTAATCATATCATCAACAGTCTCCGGTTTTGTGTAAAATCCTGGTGATGCTACTGCCACAGTTCCACCTGCCTGTATAATCCTTTCCATATTTTTTATATGAACCAGAGACAGGGGCATCTCCCTAACCAGCAGAAAAACCTTTTTCCTTTCCTTAAGAGCAACATCACACACCCGGTGAATAAGATTAGAAGACAGACCATTAGCTATGGCTCCCAATGTTCCTGTTGAGCATGGGGCAACAATCACCCCTTCTGTTTCCACAACCCTCGTTCCACTGGATATAGGTGCATCAATCTCGTTCTGTGAATAAAATGTACAGTTCTTCGGAAGACCTTTCAAAAATTCTTTTCTGTTTACACCTGTCTCCTTTTCCATAACCTTAAATCCACTTTCCGACACAACAAGGTAAACATGGTGAGTTTTTGACAGAATGTTTAACAGTTTTACACCATATACAGTCCCACTTGCCCCTGTGATACACAGCACTATCTTTCCCATAACACAATTATGCCACACAAACAATAAGTTATAATAGTAATCTATCAGATTTTCGGAGGTTGTTTAAATAGAAGGACTTGAACATTTTCTCCGCAATTACGGTTACATAGCTGTACTTGTAGGGACATTTTTAGAAGGAGAGATATTTCTTTTAGTTGTTGGTTTTTTTATAAAACTGAAACTTCTAAATCCATATGTTTCCCTTATTTCTGCTATGGCAGGGGCGTTTTTACACGAGATTATATACTTTTCCATTGGAAAGTGGAAGGGAAGAGAGTTTCTGCTGAGAAACAGACATACAAGAAAAGAATACAGAAGGGCAAAAAAGTTACTGCACAGATATGGAATTCTGTCTATTTTTATAATCAGATTCCTGTATGGAATGAGAATGATACCTATGATGCTTATGGGTGCTACAGGTTTTAGCCCATTGAAGTTCATCTTTTTCAATCTCATATCCCTCTTTTTCTGGGCAGTAATATATCTGTCAATAGGTTATTTCTTTGGAAAAGCAGCAGAGCATTTCTTTGGTGAGGCTAAAGAGTATTATTTTGTATTTATAGGTATAGTCATCTTACTTCTTCTGCTCATCCTTATATATCCAAGGATTTCAGATAAACTGAAAAAAGATTAATTACTTGACTACAAGAACAGACTGATTTGCATACTTAACCAAATTTCCTGCAGTCGTTCCTAATATCATCCTTTTGAATCCTCCAACACCCCTGTGTCCGACAACAACAAGGTCACAACCGTTTTCGTCTGCATAGGACATAAGTTCCTCAGCTGGTTCACCTTCTCTCACTTTTGTTACAGCATTGATTCCCTTTTCTTCTGCCATCTCTTTTGCTTCCTTTAGAAACCGCTCCTCTTTGGATATCTCTTCTTTTTCGTACTCCTCAATTTCTTCAGGCGAGATATAATCTATAGCTGCAAACTCAAAAGGTCTGACTACTCCTACAATGTGCAGTTCACTTCCGCAAATCTTTGCCAGCGAAAGAGCCTTTTTAAGAGCCTTTTTACTGGAATCTGAACCGTCATAACCTACAAGAATCTTTTTAAAAGACATATTTACCCCCTCACAACAATATTCAGGATTTTACCTTTTATAAAGATAACTTTAACTATCTCCTTACCTTCTGTCCATTTTTTCACACTTTCATTCTCAAAAGCAATGGTCTTTACTGTTTCTTCATCTACATCTGCAGGAACCTTGATTTTTGCTCTTACTTTACCGTTAACCTGAACAGGTATTTCCTTTTCTTTCTCAACAAGAGCATCTTCATCATATTCTGGAAACTTTTGCTCTATGGTAAAACCTTCATTACCTATCAATCTCCACAGGTAGTCAGACATAAAGGGTGTGAATGGGGAGAGAAGGAGTATAAGATTTTCAATAGCTTCCTTAAGTAGCTTTTTATTTTTACCTTTATAACTGTACAGCTCGTTAACAAGCTCCATTATAGCTGCTATGGCTGTGTTGAACTGGTATTCTCTGTTAATATCATCATTAACTTTTTTATTACCTGATGGAGTTTCCTCCTGAGTTTGTGGTCTTCTTCAGGCAGATTTTTTAAAATCTTCTCTGGAGTATTCTACCCCTTTAATTTCTTCTAATTTTTCACTCACAAAGTTCCACACCCTTTTCAAAAACCTGTGGGCTCCTTCTATACCACTGTCTGTCCAGTCAAAGCTACTGTGGGGAGGTGCAGCAAAAAGTATGTAGAGTCGGATTGTGTCTGCTCCATATTTTTTTATCATCTCATCTGGGTCAACAGTGTTGTGCTTTGATTTTGACATCTTGTCTGACTTTCCGTACTTTTCCTCAAACTCTCTCAAAATATTCTGAGGAATATTGAGCTTATCAAACAGCAGTTTTGCATTATCATTCAGTGTTAGATGGTTTTTTTCCATAAACTCTTTTATTGTGGTATTCTCAACTTTTGCATCAGTAATATCTCCATAGAAGGTAAGTTTCCCTATTAATGTTTCTATACTGTCATCAGAGGATACATGAAGGATTTCTAACAGTTTTTCTATTTTTACCCATTTTTTCAGTACCATTCCCTGTGTCAGAAGTTTTACAAAAGGCTCTTTAACATTTACCAGACCTATCTCTTTCAAAAATTTAGTGAAAAATCTGGAATACAGAAGGTGAAGAACAGCATGTTCAATACCTCCTATGTAAAGGTCAACAGGCATCCAGTAATCTGTCTTTTCTGTGCTGAAGGGTTCTTTTTCGTTTTTAGGGTCACAGTATCTGAGGAAATACCATGAACTGTCAACAAATGTATCCATTGTATCTGTTTCTCTTCTTGCTTCTCTTCTGCACTTTGGACATTCTGTCTTTACGAATTCTTCATTTTTTTCTAAAGGATTTCCCATACCTGTAAACTGAACATTCTCAGGAAGAATAACTGGCAACTGCTCCTCAGGAACCGGGACAATTCCACAGCTGTCACAATAGACAACTGGTATAGGTGTTCCCCAGTATCTCTGTCTTGATATGTTCCAGTCTCTCAGCCTGAAGTTTACAGTTTTTTCTCCTATACCCTTTTCCTCCAATAGCTGGGTTATCTTTTCCTTTGCCTGTGCTGAATGTAAACCGTCAAACCCATCAGAATTAATAAGAACTCCTTCTCCTTCGTATGCCTTTTCTCCAAAATCCCATTCTTCAGGAGGTTGGATAACAGGTTTTATAGGAATGCTGTACTTTTTTGCAAATTCATGGTCTCTCTCATCGTGGGCAGGGACTGCCATTATGGCTCCTGTTCCGTAACCCCACAGAACATAGTTCGCTATATATATGGGGATTCTTTCCCCTGTCAGTGGATTGATAGCATACCTTCCTGTAAAAACCCCCTCTTTTTCTTCAACGATATTCCTCTCCCTTGTGGACATGGTCAGGTATTTCTGGACAAAATCTTCCACATCTGTTTCCTGCTCTGTCCCTTTTGACAGTTCAAGAGACAGTGAATGCTCTGGAGCTATAGCCATAAATGTAACGCCGTAGAGGGTGTCAGGCCTTGTTGTGAAGACCTCTATTACTGCTGTAGAGTTCTCTACAGGAAATCGAACAGTAGCTCCTACAGACTTTCCAATCCAGTTTTTCTGCATTGTTAAAACAGCTTCAGGCCAGTTATCTTTTAGCTCTTCAAGGTCGTCAAGGAGTATTTCTGCATAATCTGTTATTCTTAGAAACCACGAGGGTATCTCCTTCTGAACAACAGGGGTATCACATCTCCAGCATCTTCCCTCTATAACCTGTTCATTGGCAAGAACTGTCATATCGTGGGGGCACCAGTTGACAACAGCAGACTTTCTGTATGCTATGCCCTTTTCTAACATCTTCAGGAAAATCCATTGATTCCATCTATAATATTCAGGAATGCAGGTTGTTATTTCCCTGTCCCAGTCATAGGAAAAACCTAACCTTTTTAGCTGTTTCTTCATGTAATCTATATTTTCATAAGTCCATTTTGCTGGATGTATCCCACTTTTAATGGCTGCATTTTCTGCAGGCATACCAAATGCATCCCATCCCATAGGATGGAGGGTGTTTTTTCCTTTCATTCTTAGGTATCTGTTTACAACATCACCTATCGCATAGTTTCTCACATGCCCCATATGTATCCTTCCTGAAGGATAAGGGAACATCTCTAAAATATAAAACTTATCCCTCTTTTTATCCTCACAGGACTTGAATATATCTGTCTGTTCCCACTTTTTTAGAATGGTTTCCTCTATCTGTCTAAAGTTGTATTCTGTCAATGCCTCTCCTCCTGTATTGGTAAGGAGTTTATTATACCAGCCATGTGATATTATTATATAAATATTTGTGGCTGAGGAGAAAAGATGAAAAAGGTTGTCCTGCCTGTTTTGTTGGTCTTTTACATTGCTTTAGGAGATACATTAATACTGTCTAAGAACAAATACTCAACCTATATACAGGAAGAAGAGTTTATGTTAGCAGAAGGGGAAAATATAATAGGTCCTGTAACCCTTCTTCCTAATGCTGTTGTTGATGCTGTTGACATCTTTGCTGATAATGTTACAGTAAAGAGCATAATATATGATAAAGTGCATCAGGACTGGAAGAAAAATCTCCTCGGTAGATACATAACTGTGGAAGGTGAAGGAAGGATAATCAGGGGAGTAGTGGTGTCAATTGGAGATAAGTTTATCACGATAGACACCAAAAAAGGTTATGTTGTTACAACACTTCCAAAGTTCCCATCAAGAATATCCTCACATCTTAGATGGGGGGAACTGTTTTCTCCACAGCTAACTCTGAAGGTAAATTCCCCTGAAGCAATGTCACAGACTTTTAGAATAAGATACCCTGTTTATGGGTTTAGCTGGGACATTTACTACATACTCACAATAAATAATGGTATAAAACAGATAAAAGGATTTATAAAAATCATAAATAATACGGCTGTAAATCTAAAAAAGGTAGATGTAGAGATAAATGGTTTAAAAAACAGAAGATTTAGTGAAATATCAATCTCCCCATATTCTTTAAAAAAGGTCATGTTCATTAAAAAACGTATAAAAAATTTAGAGCAGATTAAAAGACTGCCGGAAGGAAAAGTATATATATACAAAAATGGTATTTTTGTAAAAACAACCACTTTAAGGAAACTGTCCCTTTGACAGGAACACTCTTTGTTGTTGCAACCCCTATAGGTAATCTGAAGGATATAACCCTGAGAGCTTTAGAAACGCTAAAAAACGTTG
Source organism: Persephonella sp. (assembly GCA_030949555.1). Taxonomy (GTDB): domain Bacteria; phylum Aquificota; class Aquificia; order Aquificales; family Hydrogenothermaceae; genus Persephonella_A. The sequence goes on from JAUZSJ010000035.1 coordinate 8,731, forward strand.
ATATAATAGCCTGCGAAGACACAAGAGTTACAAAAAAACTTCTGAACCACTATGGGATTACAGACAAAAGATTGATCTCATATCACGAACATAACGAAAAGGAAACTACTGAGAAGATTATAAAAATACTTAAAACTGGAAAGAATATTGCTCTCGTTTCTGATGCTGGAACCCCATGTATATCAGACCCGGGATTCAGAGTAGTAAAGAGGGCATGGGAAGAAGATATAACAGTTTCACCTATACCAGGAGCTTTCGCAGGAGCAGTTGCCCTCTCAGCTTCTGGACTACCTACAGATAAATTTCTGTTCATAGGTTTTCCGCCAAAGAAAAAAAAGGAAAAGGAACTGAGACAGTCTGTTGAGACAGGGGCAACAGTAATCATGTACGAAAGCCCTAAAAGGGTTATTGATACATTAACAGTAATAGACAGATTATACCCTGATGCTTATGTTGTGGTTGCAAAAGAAATGACAAAAATCCATGAAAGATTTTTCAGGGGAAAACCTGCCCAGGTTATTGAGATGTTAAGCAGTGAAAACCTACTGAGAGGGGAGTTTGTGATACTTGTCCAATACCGGGAAAAAGGAGAAATAGATATAGATAAAATCAGGAAAGAAGGAAAAACACTGTTAGAAAAAGGATACAGAACTAAAGAAGCTGCCCGGATTCTACACGAGATATACAGGATAGGAAAAAGGGAGGCTTACAGAATAGTTCAGGAGCTGAAAAATCAAAAAGAGTAACCTATACCTCCATACAGATAACTGTTTTCTATTTTTAAACTATCTTTATTTACATTTACACTCAATGCATTGTTGTTCAAATCCACATCTTTCAGTTTCCACATCTCATAAACATATCCAAAACTGAAATCAACTCCTCCATAAAAAAGGCCCCCTTGTGGGGGCTCCCATAACTATTTTTCCGGTTTCTCATCTATAGGAACAGCTGGTGCCATACCAAGAGTAAGAGCTCTCTTCCTTTCTATCATGTAATATAAAACAGGAACAACAACAAGAGTAATCAGTGTTGAAGCTCCCGTTCCAAAGATAAGGGCTATAGCAAGACCGTTAAATATAGGGTCAAATATGATAACAAAAGCACCTACAATTATTGCAGCTGCAGTTAAAAGAATAGGTCTTGTTCTTACAATACCAGCCATGTCGAAGTGCTTCTTCAATAGAGTATCCTTCTTTCAGTTTATCCTCTGCAAACTGAACAAGAAGTATGGAGTTTCTCAGTATTATTCCTGCAAGAGCAATAAAACCTATCATGGAGGTAGCTGTGAAGAACGCTCCCATGAGCCAGTGGCCGGGAACAATACCAACTAATGTAAAAGGAATAGGAGACATTATAACAGCAGGCATTCTGAAAGAACCAAACCACCCAACTAAAAGCATATATAGAACAACAATTGCAACAGCAAATGCTATTCCCATATCTCTGAATGTTTCATAGGTTATCTGCCATTCCCCATCCCATTTCACATAATATCTGTCTTCTATCTCTGGTTGATGTGTCAGAAGTTGTGTTATTCCCTTTCCATCAGGGGTTTTTATCTCTTTTATCTTATCCCACAGGTCAATAATTGGATACACAGGAGAACCAATAGTGTCGTTAATATTTGCTATCACATGCACAACCTTCTGGAGATTTTTCCTGTATATGTCGTGCTGTGATGAACCTTTTTCCACACTGACAAAAGTTCCTATAGGAATTCCACCTTTTGGAGTCGGTATTTTCATTGAGAGTAATTTCTCAAGGGAGGTTCTGCTTTTATCGTCTAATCTCACAACAATATTTACTGGGTTTATATCTTTTTCAGAGTGGAGCAGTCCTACAGAATATCCTGCAAGTGCAATTCTCATAGTTTTTACAATAACATCTTCTGTAAGCTTATATTTCCTGACCTTTTCCCTGTCTATATTCAGTATATATTCCCTCTGGGGCAGATTTGCGTATATCCCAACATCTATTATGCCTGGTGTCTGTTCAAATATCTCCTTTATCTTCTGAGCTATCTGGAGCTGGACACTGTAATCAGGTCCATAAACCTCAGCAACTATAGGGGATAGAACAGGAGGTCCCGGTGGAGGCTCAACAACAGCTACATATTTCGCACCGTTTTCCTTTGCTATTCTGTAAACATCTCCTCTTATCCTCTCTGCTATCTCGTGGGACTGGGCTTTCCTGTCGTGTTTTCCTATAAGATTAACCTTTATCATTGCATAGTATGGAGCTTCTCTGAGATAGTAGTGTCTTGCAAGACCATTAAAGTCAAATGGAGCAGGAACTCCTGCATATATAACATAGTTTTTCACTTCATTAACATTTTTTATGTAATCTGCTACTTTTTTGGCCACTGTAAATGTCTTTTCAACCGTTGTTCCCTCCGGCATATCTAAAACAATAAACAGCTCACTCTTGTTGTCATAAGGGAGCATTTTTACAAGAACAGCCCTTTTTACTAAAAGCCCCACAGAAATAACAAGAAGCAGTCCCATTGCCCCTAAAAATATCCATCTTTTTCAGTCTGCTTTTAAATAGAGGCATGTATATTTTTTCAAACAGCCTGGCAAGAAACCCTGCTGTTCTCTCCTCTTCTTTTCCTAAATCTTCAGGTGTTAAAGTTTCTGCTTCATGTTTCAGCCACCTTATTGCAAGATATGGGGTCAGGATAAAGGCAACGAGCATGGAGAAAAACATTGCAACAGATGAGTTTATAGGAATAGGTCTCATATAAGGACCCATCATTCCTGTAACAAATGCCATAGGTAGCAGTGCAACAATAACAGCGAAGGTGGCCAGTATTGTTGGATTTCCAACCTCATCTGTTGCCACAACAGCTGCCTCATCGGGAGGCAGTTTCCTCATCTCAAACCATCTGTGAATATTTTCTAAAACAACAATAGAGTTATCTACTAATATACCTATAGAGAAAATCAGGGCAAACAGAGTAACCCTGTTAAGTGAATATCCGTACAACTCGCTGAGGAAAAGTGCTATAGCAAGTGTAACTGGTATTGTAACGGCAACTATAAGAGATTCTCTCCATCCCAGAGTTACAGCAATAAGCAACACAATAGAGAATGTTGCTATCAACAGGTGCTCTATCAGCTCATTGGCTTTTTCTGTTGCTGTTTCTCCATAATTTCTTGTTACTTTTACATATATATCATTAGGGATAACCTTACCTTTCAGCTCTTCTAACTTATGAAGTATCGTTTCTGCAACAATGACCGCATTACTTCCTGTTTTTTAGCGATTGCCAGTGTTACGGCATTATATA
>JAUZSJ010000036.1 GCA_030949555.1 Persephonella sp.
ACGGAAGCAACAGAAACAGACATGGAAAAACTGTTTTTCAATCTGATAGAGAACGCTATCAAATACAACTATAAAAACGGTGAAATAATAATAACGATAAAGAAAAAATCTGTCTCTATAAAAAATACAGGAAAGCCTATAGACAGGAAGAATATAGATAAAATATTCGAAAGGTTTTACAGAGAAGACAGGTCAAGAACTTCAGAAGGATATGGACTGGGTCTTGCTATTGTGAAAGAGATAGCAGACCATTACAGACTGAAGATAAAGGTCAGGTCTGAGGGAGTTCATAACGAATTTGTTATAAAGTTTTAAGTTTTCACAGCATTTTCACATTAGAATAATATTATAAATAATGTAAATCCACTTAAGTTTTCTCCTAAACCTCCTCCCCTCTCCCTCCTTTCCCCCGAAAGGGGGAATTTTAATCACTCTGTAAAACTTTTCTCATAATATCTACTGGAGCTTTCTTTCCTGTCCATATCTCAAAAGCTTTTGCTCCCTGATACAGAAGCATAGGAAGGCCGTCCTGCCACATGCATCCCTTTTTTTCAGCTGATTCAAGAAGTTTTGTTTTCCTGTATATGATATCAACTACTGTATGTTTCTTCTGAATCTTAGAGTAATCAAACAGAGGAGGGTCTTCATCTTTTAAGCCTACAGAAGTGGTATTAACAATGATATCAGCAAAAGACAGGAAATCCTCCACCTTGTCAAGATAAACAGGAATTATTATTTCCTGAATAAATCTGTTCAGTTTTGAAAAATCCTTAATTATCTGGAACACCTTATCTATGGTCCTGTTTGCAACAAATATTTTCTGGACTCCCTCCTTTACCAGACCATATAAAACGGCTCTTGAAGCTCCCCCAGCTCCTAAAATCAGAAATGTTTTATCCTGAAAGTCTGGCTCTATTTCTCTTAAACCTTCAATAAAACCATATGCATCAGTATTATAACCTGTAAGATATCCATCTATGTTCTTTACTGTATTACAGGCTCCTATAAGCTGGACTTCTTCTGAAACCTCGTCAAGATATCTGACAACTTCTTCCTTGTGGGGAACTGTAACATTAACACCTTTTATAGAGAGAGCTTTTATACCTTCTACAGCCTTCTCTAAATCCTCTGTCTTTACTTCAAAAGGAAGATATACTGCATTTATACCTGCTTTTTGAAACGCAGCTGTCTGAAAAGAGGGAGATTTAGAATGTCTTACTGGATACCCAACAATACCGTAAACTTCTGTTTTTCCATCTATCAACATACTCAGACTGATATATCAAACTTATGCTGTCCTATCTGAACCTTTTTAACCCACGGAAGAAAATTTTTGATTGCCACAATGATAACATCCTTCATTGTTATGTCACAGACAGGACCATGCATGAGACGGTGCACCTAAAAGCTTTCAAGATGGACTGGTCGTCGTCCTCCTGACCAGCTTTATATCACCCATGTCAAGAGCCAATGCTGGTCTTATCATATCAAGAACGTGCTCAACTTCCTGCTCTCTTGTTTTAACCATCATTCTCTCTCCAGATTAGTTTTTGGTACATCAACGCCTAACTTTTCGTTAAGCTCTTTAAAAAATTTTTCCCTGTCTTCCTCACAGAAATTGAGGACATTAAATGCCCCTTTTATACTCAGTCTTTTCAGGGCAACATCCTCTAACCTTCTCTCATAAAAGTACCAAAAATACTTCCTTATAATCTCTTCGCTCTCAGGATATTCCTCAAGAAGATGGAACACCTTTGTATCTTCTGTTATTCTTACCATTTCCTAATCCTGTGTCTTTTTTACATAAAATATGAATATCCCATCTTCTTCTTTGTAACCTAAAAACTCATTTCCTGTAGTCTCACACCACGCAGGAACATCCTGAACTGCCCCTTCATCGTCAGCTAAAAGCTCAACAATCTGTCCTTTTTCTGCCTTTTTCATAACTTTTGCAAGCTCTGTTATGGGAATAGGGCAGTATGTACCTGTAGCATCGTGAACAATGTCTGGCTTTATATTCTCTAAACTCATCATATCCTCCAGTCTTCAACAGTTTCTTCCTGCATCCTTACTCCCTCAACAATACCTTTTATGTTTTGCTCAAAAGGGGATGAATATTTAATATCTATTTTACCATTTTCGTCTGTTTTACAATACCTTGCCACTAAATCTCCAATCATTTTAATCTCTTCCTGTGATAAAAGTCTTTTTTCAATAGTTTTGGCTATTGCCACAGCACCTTTACCAACAGGCTCAAAATACCAGTATCTATTTTTCAGTCCTTTGATAAAGTTTCCTTCACCCTCGTTCCTTGAAACAACAATTTTTGTCCCTGTAGGGAGTCTGAAATGCCTTCCTATTGTGAGCAGATACAGGTCTTCCCTTTGAGATTCTATTTTCAACAGACAGGGTCTCTTTATACTTTCTTGCAAAGTTCTCATCTGTCAGATAACAGCATCCTCCTGCAGGCTGTTCGTATTCGTCAATACCAAGCTCTTTTGCAAGCTGAAGCTGTCTTTTTCTGCTTCTTCCTACTATTCCTTCTAATTTTTCCCTGTCAACCCAGCCTTTTATCTCTGGAACTGTTGGAGGGAGAAGCTTTGCTGATAGAGGTTTCCAGCACAAGACCTTCAACTTCTGCTTCTCTTTCTATTGTTTTCATTGCTTTCAGATGCTGGCTCATTGGTCTCTGGTTCAGCACCTCACCTGAAACGATGAAGTCAGCGTCAAACTCCTTCATCAGCTGTTTTGCCTTTTTATACATAAATGCCCTGCAGTCTATACACGGATTTATGTTGGCTCCATACCCGTATTTTGGATTTGTAACAATATAAAAGTAATCCTCTGATATGTCCACTATCTCTAATCTAAAGCCATATCTGGCTGCATACTTGAGGGCAGGATTCATATAATGGGAGCCGTCAGGCTTTTTTTCTCCTCTCCTTCTCTTTGTTTCGGTAATACAGAACCCTGTATAAAAGTGAACAGCAACAACATCAATTCCCTGCTTTTGAATCAGTTTTATAGCAAGGGTGCTGTCCAGTCCACCAGAATATAAAGCTACAGCTCTTCTTTTCTCCTTCATTATCCTATATGCTCAAGATCAATACCTTCTTCTTCCTCTTCTTCTATACAGTCTGGTATTCTGTTTGCCTCCTCTATTCTTCCCTGTTTGAGGAGGTAGTCTTTTATTGCAACATGAAGTGTTTCAAGACCAAGGTTTGTGCAGTGTATTTTCTGAGATGGAAGACCTCCTAACTCTTCAAAAATCTCCTTGTATGTTAGATTAAGGGCGTATTCTATTGGTTTGCCTTTTACCATCTCTGTCAGAACTGAAGACACTGCTATAGCAGAGCCACAGCCAAATGTTTTAAACTTGACGTCTTCTATAACGTCAGTCTCTTTGTTTACTTTTATGGTAAAAAGCATTGCATCTCCACATGATGGATTACCGCACTGTCCGTATCCGTCCGGATTAGGTATCTCTCCTAAATTCCTTGGATTCATAAAGTGGTCCATCACCTTTTCTGTATATTCAAACATATCTAAACCTCCTCTTTTTATCCTGCTCTCAATTTATAACTATAAATATACCCCCTCAATGAGTTAAATCATATACAAACCTTTACGAAAATTAATTATAAACCACTTCAGGAGGTTGGAAAATGTCCATAGAGCAAAAAGTTTTGGATGCAATGAAAAAGGCAGGAAAACCTTTAAAAACAGGAAAAATAGTTGAACTGACAGGATTAGACAAAAAAGAGGTGGAGAAGGCCATAAAGAAATTAAAAAAAGAGGGAAAGATAGAATCTCCAAAGAGATGTTATTACACCCCATCCACATAAAATATAGTTTAAAATAGAATAAATGAGGCTTTTTGGCAGGGCAGTAGTTGTTTAAAAATATTTTTGGATACAGATTTAACTATCTTAATCTGTTTATACCTGTTGTTATCGGTATATGTGCAGGCATATTCGGAATTATATTTCTTGAAGCTATACACTTTTTTCTGACATATTTTTAGTAAACTTTGCCGGGTACAATCCTCCATACCCATATGGTGAAGGAGGAAACCTTAACTACAGATTTGTTATGGAGCATCCTTATCTCATCCCTGTATCAACAACAATTGGAGGTCTTATTGTAGGCATTCTGGTTTATTTTTTTTCCCCAGAATCTGCAGGTGTAGGAACTGATGCAGCAATCAAAGCCTTTCACGAAAGAAAACCCCTTGGGCTGAAAACCTCTGTATGGAAACTTATCACCTCTGCCATAACCATAGGAAGTGGCCAGGTCTCTGGTAAGGAAGGTCCTATTGCACTGATTGGAGCAGGTATTGGCTCTTTTATTGGAAAAATATTTGGTCTTTCTGAAAAAGAAAGAAATATCGCATTAGCTGTTGGTCTTGGTGCAGGAATAGGAGGGGTGTTCAAAGCTCCTTTTGCAGGGGCAATAATAAGCTCCGAAGTTTTTTACAAAAAAGATTTTGAAACAGAAACACTTATACCTGCATTTATTGCCTCTTTTGTTGCTTTTATTATAGTTTCATCTGTTTTTGGATTTTCTCCCCTGTTTCATATATCTCTTCCTCCTTTTTCCAGTTTTTCTATATACGATGCTGTCAGCTACGTATTTTTAGGACTTATTACCGCTACCATTGCAAGGGTTATGATTCTTTCTCTTGATTCTGTCAGAAAAATGTTTGACAGACTTGAAGTCCACAACATTTTCAAACCTGCCATTGGTGGATTCTTTGTAGGTATTATTGGAATGACTGTACCCGTAGCAATCGGAACAGGTTATGGATGGCTTCAGCTCATAATGGTGGAAAATCTCACCTACTTTCCTGTATGGAAAATAGTTATAAGTGTTTTTCTGGTTATACTTGCTTTTTCTTTTACTTTAGGTTCTGGTGGTTCAGGTGGTGTGTTTGGTCCTTCTCTTGTAATCGGTGGATTAACAGGAGCTTCCGTCTATTTTTTTCTCAGCAAAGTTCTCATGTTTCCGGAAAGTCCCGCTTTTAACCTTGCCGCCTTTACTGTTGTTGGTATGGTATCAACTTTTGCTGCTGCTGCAAAAGCTCCTCTTTCTACCATTATTCTTATTGCTGAAATAACAGGAGGATATCAGCTGTTAGTCCCTGCAACTATATCTGTTGCCATCTCACATTTCCTGTCAGGAGAGAAAAGCATTTTCAAAAGTCAGGTTAACACAAAACTTGATTCTCCTGTCCATCAGGATGAAATAAAGTATATGCTTTTAAACAGGTATGTTGTGAAAGATGTGATGGAAAAGAATGTAATAACTATATCTCCAGACGCAACAGTTCTGTATGCCAGCAAATTTATGGATGAAAACAGTATATCTGCTTTGCCAGTTATTGACAAAGAAAACAGGGTTATAGGACTGATTACAAGCACCGACCTGATAAAAGCCTGCGGCTCAGACATCAATGCGGTAAAGGTTGAACATATTATGCAAAAAGAACCTATTACTGTTACAAAAGATTTAACTCTTTTTGAGACCCTGAGTATATTTATTGAAAATAATATTGGTGTGGCTCCTGTGGTTAACAATCAGGAGGAAAAACTGCTTATCGGTATTATCTCAGACTACGACATTGGTAAAGTGTTAACAGGTAAAGTATAACCCCCCAAAAAGGGGGCTGTATTATGTTACATTTTTAAACTTATCGGCCTTTTTGGCAAATTCTTCCCAAGTTTTCTGGTCCAAATGGTGAAATTTCTCTGAGTCTCTGAACTGCTGCAGCGTATTTATCTAATATGTAATCAATGTCTTCCTCTGTGTTTTTCTCTTCCTAATGAAAACACTATAGAACCGTTGGACATCTCTTTGTCTACACCTATAGCAGAAAGGACATGGGACTGCTTCAACGCGTAAGAAACACAGGCAGAACCTGAAGCAGTATAAATCCTGTGATAATCAAGCATAAGGAGCATGGCTTCTCCTTCTATATACATAACAATAAGGGATAGATGATTTGGCAGTCTTTTTTCTGGATGCCCGGTAAAGTAGATGTAAGGTATCTTTTCTTCTATTCCTTTTTTCAGTCTGTCTCTGAGGTTTTTAAGTCTACTGACCCTGTCGTCCATCTCTTTGATAGCAAGTTCTGCAGCCGCTCCCATCCCAACAATCAGAGGAACAGGCTCTGTTCCTGCTCTCCTTCCACTTTCCTGAATTCCTCCTTCAATTAGAGGTTTTAGTCTTACCCCTTTTTTCACATATAGTCCACCAACGCCTTTTGGAGCATAAAAGTAATGTCCTGTGAAGGAGGCCATATCAAGTCCCCATTCTTCTACATTTACAGGAGTATGACCAACAGCAGCTGCAATGTCTGAATGGAAAACAACTCTCGGATTTTTTTCTTTTGCAACTGCAACAAGAGCCTGTATGTCCTGAATTGTTCCTATTTCTCTGTTAGCATATCCTATAGAAACAAGTATTGTGTCGTCCCTAACAGCTTCAGAAACCTGTTCAGGAGTTATTATCCCGTATTTATCTGGCATCAGGTATGTAATCTCAAATCCTTCCTTTTCCAGTGTTTTGCAGGAATGGAGAACAGAGTGATGCTCAATAGCAGAAACAACAATATGTTTACCTCTTCTTATTATGCCGGGAGCTTTTGCAAAACCTTTTATTGCAAGGTTGTTCGCCTCTATTGCCCCTGAAGTGTAAACAATATCCTCTGGTCTTCCCACGTTAAGGAGCTGGGCTATCTGCTCCCTTGCTCTATTTATAGCTTTTTTTGCCTCTACACCTAATTTATGTAAAGATGTTGGATTACCAAAATGCTCTGTAAAGTAAGGCCTCATAGCCTCGACAACTTCCTCTGGAACAGGTGTTGTGGCTAAATGGTCTACATAAACAATTCCTCTTCTTTCCAACATATCTAATCCTCCTTTTACTGCTCACTTAATTTTTTTATCAGTCTCTCTGCCACTTCCATAAATGCCTGTGTTGACCGGGCATCTTCTTTTGCCAGTACAACAGGAATTCCAAGGTCTGAGAACTCTGCCACTTTTGGCTCTATGGGAATTTTACCTAAAAGTTCTGTGTTATACTGGTTTGCAATCTCTTCTGTCTTTGACTTTCCAAATATCTCATACTTTTTACCTGTATCAGGACATACAAAATAGCTCATATTTTCAACAATGCCTATAACCGGTATCTGAACCTCATTAAACATCTGTATCCCTTTCTTTTACGTCTATCAGTGCCACATCCTGAGGTGTTGTAACAATTACAGCACCATCTATCTCTGCCGTCTGCCCAAGGGTTATCTGAACGTCACCTGTTCCTGGCGGCAGGTCTATAATCAGAAAGTCCAGCTCCTCACCCCAGTTTATGTCAAACAGAAACTGTGAAAGAGCTTTAAACAGGACAGGGCCTCTCCATATTACAGGCGTATCTTCAGATGGGAGGAGAAGACCTATTGACATCATTTTTATTCCGTGAGCCTGGGGGGCTATCAGCTTATTGTCAGGGGTTGCAACAACCTGTTTGTCTTTTGCCCCAAGCATTGTAGGTCCAGAAGGACCATACATGTCAGCATCAAGATATCCTACACTGTATCCCTTCTTTTTCAGAGCTGCTGACAGGTTAACGGCTACTGTTGACTTTCCTACTCCACCTTTTCCTGATGCAACAGCTATGACTTTTTTAACTCCCGGTATTCTTCTCCTTGATTCAAATGGATTTTGCTGAGGTGGTGGTTGTGGAGGCTGCTGCTGTTTTGGAGGCTCTGAGGTGAACTCAACCTCCACATTTTCAGCCCCAATAGATTTAAGGGTTTTTTCTGCCTTCTCCCTGAGATAATCATGGTATTTTTCACTGGGAGAAAACAGCTTTATGTAAACGTTACTACCCTCTACCTTTAAATCCCTCATAAGGTCAGCAAGAGAAAAACTTACTCCTATTTCCTCTAAATTTGTGTTTTTCAGTCTGTCTATAACACCTGTTAATGCCATTAAAAACCTCCTCCTTCTTGCTTGTTAATAGGATATTTTAATACTAATAATTAGCTATGATAACTATCATACCTTTATATACTAACAGTTTATTCCTTCTGACAAATTGACCAGTATCATTTATAATAAAATCTAAAACATTAAGGTGTAAAAGAATGGAGCTGGTAATATCCATACTGACAGGTTTTTTAGAGTTTGTTGATTACAGTTTTAAGGTGTTTGAACCGTATCAGGGTAGCGTCAGCATGGACGAGAAACAGTATTCTGCCATGCAGGGTATCATACACTTTATTGGATGGGTGATAATTATTGCCATTCTTGTATGGGTGTTCAGATACATGAAAAAACATACCCAGCAGGATGAAAGGATGAAGAAGTATTACGACAAAAAAGATTAATCTATACTGAGCCTTTTCTTTAAAACAAACTCCCTCTCTTTTTTCCATGAGAGTTTTCTGTAAAGTTCAACAACAACTTCATCAGGTTTTTTGTCAACATAAAAAATAAAAGTTTTTTCCCTTTTATACTCAAAGCCGTTTTCAGGGGTAATCATTTCTGATTCTGACAGAAGGGTTTCTTTTCTTTCAAATCCTTTTATCTGAAGGTAATATTTTGGTTTTCCCTGCTGTGCTGTAGGAACTGTATGGGGAACAGCTAAATTTTTAACACTAACCATTAAAGCCTTCCCTTTGTAGACAACAGTTATGGAAAAATCCTGCTCATCTGCCTTTAAGGGTAAAAATGAATGGTTATGAAGGTCTTTCTTTGAATGGAAATACATAAATGGGAACTTCTGTATCAGTCTGTCTTTTTTGGAGGGCATGTGGCATTCCTGACAGTTTTTGTTGCTTCCTGTTTTTATCCAGTTGTCATAGGTCTTTTTATGACATCCTGAGCATATACGGGCAGAGGTATATTCTGGGTTGTAGGTAGAGTAGTGGGGAGGGGAGAAAACTTTGTAGGGACCATGGATTGAGTCTGTTTCTTCCCTGTAATGACAGGAAAAACAGTTAACTCCTTCTTCCCTCAGTTTGTCCCTCAACTGGGGTTTTTCTCCAGCCTTAACTTCTAAAGGTGCATGACAGGACAGACATTTTGTTTTTGTTCTGTTTTTCGTTTTTTTTATAAACTCTTCAGATACCCATGCCTGTGCATGTCTGGAGGTTTTCCACTGGTTGTATATCTTCTGGTGGCAGTCTGCACATCTTTTAGAAGGAGGACGCTCAAGCAGGTCCTCCTCAACAAACAGTTTTTCTAACCTTTCACATCCTGCTATCACAAAAAAAGCAGTCAGGAAAAACACCAGTCTGGTTATCACTTACCAAACTTCTCCCTTAAGTGGTATGTGGTTTCATGGACGTTATGACATTTTGCACAGTTGTTCTGTCCAATCCATTTTAGATGTTTGTTTATCCTGACAAGACTGCCGTCCACAATAGCTTCCTTCAATGCTGTTATATGTTTTTCTGCTTCTACACCAAAATAAATCTCTTCAGACTTTTTTCCTGTATGACAGTCCGAACACATCTGGGTCAGTCCCTCAAATCTTTTCACAAAGTTAAATCCTGCTTTTCTTGCTTTTTCCTTTTTACCGTCTAAAAAGTAAATTCTCACAAGCTTCATGTCCTGAGTCATTGCTTTCATGTAGTCTTTCAGACTGTAATCAAGGCCTGTCACAGGGTCTTCTAAACTGAAACCTGAAAAATCAGGGAAGTGGAACTTCACCTTTGCTGAGAGTTTAAAATTTTTGTGACACTGGACACAGGACTTACCAACAGTCTGAATGAGTCTCATTGCTTCTCCTCTGTTTTTCTCTGACAGCATCAACAAGCATGTTTATTTCTCTTTTCCTGAGAACCTTATCCCACTTTTTCACCATTTCCCCTATTTTCAGGTAGTTCTCCTGCAGTCTCTCAGCCCATTCCTGGGCACTGCTCCAGTCCTCCTCTTTCAGATTGACAACCACACCTGTCATTGCAGTTGATAAGGTGTGCATAAGCTGGACAAACTCCATATTTTCAGACTTTGGAGGATAATACTTTGAGAGCTCTGGGGGAACATCTTTCAGTTTCAGATTTTTACCGTAAGAGATGGTGAAAACTACAAAAAATAGTAGTAAAACTGCCCTGCTAACCATAGCTAACCTCCTGAATTTTGTATATTTATGAATTTAATCAAGGTTTTTAAGGATTTTTTATGGCAATCATCAGAAAAATAGGGTAGTCTCTCTTTTTGCCTTCCCCTCTTTTGTTATGCTGTATATATTCCCGTAAAAACCTTTTTCCATACCTGCTTCTGCAAGCCAATGCTTTACTTCTTTTTCATCAAATCCAAAATGTCTCACGTCAGTGTTGTCTGAATGGAATGTTCCCATCTTCTTTACACAGGTCTATAACTGCCACATATCCCCC
>JAUZSJ010000037.1 GCA_030949555.1 Persephonella sp.
CTCAGAATAGAAGATACAGACAGAGAAAGGTCAAAAAAGAATACGAAAATATGCTGATAGACGACCTGAAATGGCTATGGAATAGAATGGGACGAAGGACCTGACATTGGAGGAGAATCTGGACCATACAGACAGTCAGAAAGAACAGAGATTTATAACCAGTATGTGAAAAAATTACAGGAATCAGGACATATTTATAGATGCTTCTGCACGCCAGAAGAGTTAGAAGCAGAGAGAAAAAAAGCATTAGCAGAAGGAAAACCTCCCAGATACAGTGGAAAGTGCAGGAATCTGTCAGAAGAAGAGATAAACAGACTTGTATCTGAAGGAAAGCCTTATGTCTGGAGATTTAAAGTTCCAGATGGAGAAGTTATAGCATTCAAGGACCTGATAAAAGGAGAGGTTGAGATAAATGTTGATGAGTTTGGAGATTTTGTTATAGTCAGGTCTGACGGCTCTCCCGTTTACAACTTTGTGGTAGTGGTTGACGATGCTCTGATGAAAATAACCCATGTTATAAGGGGAGAAGACCATCTATCAAACACCCCAAAACAGATACTGATATACAGAGCTTTAGGATTTGAAGAACCAGAATTTGCACACCTGCCTATAATATTAGGAGAAGACAGAAGCAAATTATCCAAAAGACACGGAGCTGTCTCTGTAAGAGCCTTCAGAGATGACGGATATGTATCAGAAGCTATGTTTAACGGCCTTGCCCTTTTAGGGTGGCATCCTAAAGGAGACAACGAAGTATTATCAAAAGAAGAGATTATCTCACTGTTTGACATAAAAGACGTTCACAATGCTCCTGCAGTTTTTGACAGGGCAAAACTAAAATGGCTTAATGGCGTTTACATAAGAGAAAAGTTAGACATTGATGACCTGACAAAAAGAGCTGTCCCATTTTTTGAAGGCTTTGGCTACAGAGCAGACTTTGAGTATTACAGAAAGGTTATGGAGGTTATAAGGGACAGTCTTGAAACATTGATGGACATTGAAGAAAGAGCAAAACCATTCTTTGTTGACGACTTTCATTACAGTGAAGAAGGTCAAAAATTTTTAGAAGAGGAAACAGGATACAGGGTAGTTCAGCTGTTTTATGAGAAAATAAAAAACTTAGACAGTATATCAGCACAGGAATTCAAAAAAATAACAAAAGAGATACAGAAAGAACTCGGAGTAAAAGGAAAAAATCTATTTATGCCCCTGAGAGTTGCTCTCACAGGAAAAACCTCAGGAGTTGACATATCTATGCTTGTTGAAGTTTTAGGAGTAGAAAGAGTAAAGCACAGAATACACAGAGCACTGGAGTATTTTGGATGATAAGATGGATAACAGATTATCTTGGGGGCAGTAGAGTTCCGGAACCTGAAGAACTCCTTCAGTGGAAGGAAGAAGGAATTAGCACTGTTGTAAATCTGCTAAAAGGAGAATACGGAGATTTTATTGCTGACAGACAGAGAGATTTAGGATTTGAGGTAATCAGAATTCCATTTGACATGTACCAGATAATACCTGAAGAAGACTTTTTGGCCGTTTATCAGTATATAGACGAGATAAAAAATGAAAAAAAGACTGTGGTTCACTGCAAGTATGGACAGGCGAGAAGTGGAACATTTTTGGCTGGATATCTTATACATTCAGGAGTTCCTTACGAAGAAGCCTTGAATAAGGTAATAGAAAAAGGTTTCCAGCCTCACACATTTCATCAGATTAATTTTTTAAAAAATCTGTCTGAAAGAAAAAAATGATACAGCCAGAAAAGCTAAAGAAACTTAAAATAGTCTTACAAAGAGAAGGCAAAATTCTGAAAACTGCAGATTTACAGGATATAATAAAAAAAACAGAAGATATAAATCTAAAAAATTTCTTTACAGCACTGAAACACATAACAGAGAGGCATTACACAGAAGCAATAAAAATGGCTTCAGCTATCACAGTGTAAAGATGCAGACATGATTATATCTCTTCTTTCTTTCAAAGTGGGAGACTACTTTTTATACGAAGAGTATATGAGAGAAGACTCATCAGAAGACTGTTTGAGAAAAGAAAATATCCAGATAACCATAGAATTTGGGCACATAAAGAAAAAATTAGACACAAAAACTTTAAAATTACTACCAGAAATATTGGAAAACAAATAATAATCCTGGTTTCAATTCCTCATAGGCACGCTAAAACAAAATGAGTGGTTACAACAGAACCAATTAATGAAGTTGAGTTTCAATTCCTCATAGGCACGCTAAAAACAAAGAGCTGATCTCGAACTTACAGTATTCTACGATGCTTCCTCATAGGCACGCTAAAAACTTATCAATTTCAGCAGATACTTG
The DNA here is from genome assembly GCA_030949555.1 of Persephonella sp. Lineage (GTDB taxonomy): Bacteria > Aquificota > Aquificia > Aquificales > Hydrogenothermaceae > Persephonella_A. The sequence goes on from JAUZSJ010000037.1 coordinate 2,337, forward strand.
AGATTGTAGATAAATGTTTCAATTCCTCATAGGCACGCTAAAAACACCAGCCCCAGCATATTGTCCATTTCAAATAAAAACAGGACATTATTTCGTTTCAATTCCTCATAGGCACGCTAAAAACTGAGAGTGAACAGAAGGATGAGCTGTATATGATGACAATGGTTTCAATTCCTCATAGGTACGCTAAAAACCCAAGTCAACATGCAATTCTATTAAATCCGTTTAAGAATTGTTTCAATTCCTCATAGGTACGCTAAAAACCATGTATCATACAATATAAATAACTCTAGTAGTTTAGAATACTTCCAATATGTTTCAATTCCTCATAGGTACGCTAAAAACATTATGCTAGGCACTGCGAGTCTCCATGTCAAATCATTTACTATTGCAGTTTCAATTCCTCATAGGTACGCTAAAAACCAGGGTGATGGATATTCTCATACATGACTGTTTTGCACTAGCAGACATAGTTTCAATTCCTCATAGGCACGCTAAAAACCACAGAAATCTATTTCCTATTCTGTTGTCAAGAAACCATTGTAAAACTTGGTTGATTTTAAATATACATAAAACTACAAATCCTGTCAAATGAAGTTAATTTTCTGTCAACCTCCAATCCTGCAAAAAATACTGGACATCGACAAAGCATTGATACACTAAGCTAAAAGTCCAATTTTTGCCAGTTTAACTTATGAAAATGAGTCTCAAAAATTGCTAAAATTGGATGGTCGACAGACTATTGATACTTCTTATTTGTATGACCTTTGTATCACATATAAAATCTAATTGAGATTTTATTCTTTACAAAACATAAAAAACCCATTTTTCATCTTAAATCCTGTTTCAATATCGTAATAATCTTCTAAATTTTCATAAGGAACATAATAAAATCCATTTTCTACTGGAGGAATATTATCCTGAACTGGGACAGATATGATGTAGTTGTAAAACTTTGATTTTATACTGTCAAAAGCTTTTCTTCTTTCAAATATCTCTTTTATCTGCATAATCTTTTTGAACTCTTCCCAGACTTTGACAGCTTCTTTGTCTATCTGAACAAAAACATCAGATTTATAAGGTTCTTTTTCTATTAATTTAAAATCTGCAACTGATAAAATTTCATTAGGTTCTCTTTCTCCTGAAAACTTCAAAGAGTATAAATACTCTAAAAGTTTATAACTTTCATCTTGAGACTTTCTTTTTAAAATAGTTTGAAAGTATTTATTTACAAGCTCTAAAACTTCTTTTTCTTCATACTCACCTTTTACAAATATATCATCGGTAGCAGTTAAAAGAGTAGTATCATAAATATAACTGCTAAAAAGTCTGTTTTTCTCATCTAAAGTTTTAAAAACATAGATTTCTCCTTGTTCTTTTTTTCCTTCTCTATTACATCTTCCGGCACTTTGAATTATGCTATCTAAAGGTGCAAAATCTCTATAAACAACATCAAAATCTATGTCAACTCCAGCCTCTACAATCTGGGTAGTTATTGCTAATTTTGTGTTTTCTTCTTTTAATTTTTTAATTCTTTTTGCTCTTTCAACTGGAACTATATATGTTGATAGAAAGACTGGATTTTTATCTTTAAACTGCTCATAAATTTTAGTTGCCTGTTTGATTGTGTTGGCTATAAATAAATATCTTTTACCTGTATCTAAATTTATACCTTTCAAAAACTCATCTAAACTTTTTTGTTCTTTATTAACTACAATTTTATACCTGTTAAACTTTTGAAAATATTTAGTATGTCTAACCAGTGGAACTGTTTCATTTTCTTTAAAAATAAGTGGCTGTGTAGCTGTTGAAAATATTACATAAAAGTTAAATCTATTTGCTAAAGACTTTATAACTTCTTTAATAACAAGCCAGTATTTAAAAGGTATTGACTGGATTTCATCTAAAATAATTATGCTGTTGGTAAATCTGTGAAACTTCCTTAAAGCTTTATTCTTGTATCCTATTAATGTATGAAAAAGCTGAATAAATGTTGTTACTACTATTTTACTGTTCCAGCCTTCAACTAAAATCCTTGAGCTGTCATAATCAAACTCGTTATCTTCATATCTGTATTTAAAATCTGATAGGTGGTGATGTTTTAAAATCCTCAGGCTGTCTGTTTTTATTCCATTTTCTTTTAACACATCTTCAAAAACTTTAAAATTTTGCTCAATAATTGACAAAAAAGGTAAAGAATAAATAATTTTTGGGTTTATACCTTTTTCTTTTTCTAACTTTTTAGACAGTTTTAAAGCAAATGCTAAAGATGTAAGAGTTTTTCCCATTCCAGTTGGAAGGGTTAATGAGTAGATTTTATTATTTAAATCAATCTCTTTTTCTAAAACTTCATTTAAAGCCTGAGTTCTTAGTTTATTTATTTCATTTTCTTCAAAATTTTTAGATTTTATAAAATTTTCAACTAAATTCTCTGGAAGATTTATTTCTTTAAATAATACATGTGAGCTTTTATCTAAAACAACATCTGATTTGTCCGCATCTACAAGATATGAAAAAAGTAAAGCTGTAGTTATATAGTAGTTAAGGTCTTTTTCCTTATTTATTTTTCTAAAAAATCTCCTTAATTTTTTTAACTTTTGTTGGATTTCTTCTAAATTTATCTCTTCAAATGAAAAACTTAGTATCTTTTTATTATCCATCTGCAGGTTTTCAAAAAAGGCTTTAAATTTTTCTCTATCTATTGAGTTTATTTGATTTTTTAACACTTCTATCTCCTCATCTGACAGTATTAAATCTTCATAAAAGTATTTCAGGTCTGAATGGTGTCTTTTAGGCAGAACAAAGGATAAACCTGACAAAAATGGGCTTTCTATATTTTTGCTTTTTAGATATCTTTCTGTTAGATAAAATCCAATAATACCTCCAAGTAATGAGTGTTTAGTTTCCGGTTTATTTTTAAAAGATTTTTCTCCTCTTATATATTCCTGAAAGAAGGAAGTAGATTTTCCTATGTCGTGGGAGAAAATTATTATTGTCAAAATATCTTTTAATATTTCATCATCTATTTTCTCATTTTCAAGTAAAGATTTCCCTGTTTTATAAACCTGAGATATATGTTTTTCCAAAAACTTATCTGGATGTGAAAGTAAGTCTGAAGGTTTCATATTTCGTATTTTACCATATTAAAAAAATGAGTATTTTAACGCTGTAGCTCAGGCTTTAAAAAAACCTGTAGATAAAGTTATTAATTTTTTCAAAAGGTTATAAAAGTGGAGAAAATTCCAAAAGGTATCCTCATCTCTTTTTCCTATCTCAAAAAATTTAAAGCTCCTTATTAAATACTGCTTTCACATATGTCCACATTTTATCTAAACCTGCTTTCTCAGACTCTTTGTTTTGAAACTTTCTCTTTCCTGACTCTATTTTTTTTATTGCTTCTTCTCCTGCAGCTCTAATCCACAAATCTATGACTTGAGCATTCCGAAGGAAGAGCAGTTTCTACACTATCAGTACACAGTATTACTGCTATACTATTTTTTCTGAACTACAATATACGCACCTCTTAATCTACCCTTTAACTGAATACCCACTGGATACATCGTATTGACAAAAATTTCTGGTGTGCATATAATATTTGCCTGTTGGTTGAGTCGCTAGCTCAGTTGGTAGAGCACCGGTCTTTTAAACCGGTGGTCCCGGGTTCGACCCCCGGGCGACTCACCATCTGCCCCCGTCGTCTAGCCAGGCCTAGGACACCGGCCTTTCACGCCGGCGACACGGGTTCGAATCCCGTCGGGGGCACTACTTTAAAAACTTCTCAACTTCCTCAACAGAAAAAATCTCAATAATACCTTTAACCTTATGGGTTCTGTATCCTAATACTGTTTTTCCATATATGAGGCTGTAAGCTATCTCAGACAGGGTTCCGTAATTCCCTCCTATCGCTACAACAAATTCTCCCGAGGATACTACAATAGGATTTCTCCCGTGTCCCATTCCCGTATTTATTTTTATGTCCACATATGGATTGGCATCTTCCCCAGTTAAAGAAGGCATTATTCCAACTGTCAATCCTCCTTCCTCTTTTGCCCCTCTGCACACAGCTTCCATAACTCCTGCCCTGCCTCCACACACAACTCCCCAGCCTTTCTGGGCTATCAGTCTGCCTAATCTGTAAGCAAAGTTATACTCTTCAGAATCAGGTGAAATCTGAGAACCTCCTATAACAGATACAAATCTCATTTTTCTTCCTCCGGTGGCCTGTAAAATAGAGAAAGGGTTATCCCCCACATTATGTGAAGCAAATACAGAGAAATATGAGAACTGAAATCCATGTTTATCAGGGCTTGCAGCCATCTGGCTCCTAACATTCCGTAAAAAAAGGAGACTATTAAAACAAGAATGTGCCACAGGGTAGCAAATACGAATCCCTTCAAAATCAGGTTTCCCGGCAGTTTTTTATAGGCAAAAGGATGGGCAAAGAAAAATCCAAAAAGTATACCGTTAAACTGATGCCCCAAAAAAAGAGCTATATCCTCAAAACCTGTGAAAAGACCTGCATCAACAAGCCACTGCTTATAGATTCTGTATGTTCCAAAAAGACCTAAAAATCCGTCTAAAGCAAGGTCAACAACATACATAACATAGCCAGCAACAAATCCTGCAAACAAAACAGAGCTGATGTTAACCCCTTTAATCAGACTCATATATCTTTTCCTCTATCTCCTTCATAGTCTGGATATACTCCCTTTTCATCTTTTTAGATATGGCCTTTTTAATGTAGTAGTAAGCTTTCTGATAATCTCCTAAAAGATAGTAAAGGTAAGCCATATTGTTGAGAGCATCACTGTTATCTGGATTGATTTTTACAGCCTTTTTATAAAACTGGATTGCTTTCTGGTAATCCCCCTTTTTGTAATACAGATTCCCTAAATTAAAGTAAGGAACATCCCAGTTTGGTTTCTTATTTACAGCCTTTTCATACTCCCTTTCTGCAAGACTGAGCATCCCTTTTTTCTCGTATACCACCCCCAAATCATTATGCTCTTCAGCTGATAAAGGGTCTTCAAGAACAACTATTTTAGGTACAGAGCAGGAGTGTAAAAGTATTGAAAACAGTATTATCGATAAACAGCTAAATAGACCTTTCCTGCTTTTTTCCATAACTTTTCAAACATCCTGTAAGGAATTAACTTATTTTTTTCATATCCTGTATGAGCTATAAATCCAACTTCATTATAACCTGTTATCACAACATAGTGGAGTTTTGTAAACATCAAAAAACCGTAATCAAGAAGAACGATAACAGGAATTTTTCTGTCTATATACCTTTTTAAGGTTTCTACATTTCCCTGAGCTGATTTAGTCTGAAATCCTGAGGACTTTGCGTAATTTTCAAGGTCTGATATTAATGCCCCTTTTAGCTCTGGAATGTAAACCTTTTCAGCTATTTTTTCCTGAGATATGTTCAAACCGTAATAAGAAAAAACAGAAGAGAGAGCAGCCGGACCGCAAAACTCCGACTGCTGTTTAACAAACGGAACATTTAGCGTTATGCTGTAAGAAAGATTAAACAGAAGCAGTAAGAATAAAATATATCTCTGCAATTTCAGGCTATTATTATTTCTTTCCCCATCAGTTTAAGTATCAGAACAACGAGGAGAATTATTATAAGAACTGCTATTGTTGTTCCCAACAGGTCTCCACCTGCCAGAACCTTATCTGAAGCCTGTGCGAGCATATGTATCTGCTGGTCAGACATCTGAGAGAGCTTTTCATTAATTTGTTGAGGTGTCAGTCCATACGCCTGCAGTTTTTCTCTCACAAGCTGATTTTCAAGAGCTCTCTGTATTTTGTTTATCTCCATTTCTCTGAGTGACTGGACAGATTTTCCTTCAGAGGTTAATGAGCCTACCATCCCGGCTACTGCAGGAGCAGTATGGAGAAAGATAAAGTAAAATGCCATAGAAAAAACCACAAAGGGATGAACTACTCTTTTAAGCATTTTTCAACCTCCCATCTTTTTTCTTATAATATCTTTCGTCAATTAATATATCGGAGCTTGAGTTGGAATACAACCTTGTTCACGCAATGCTTGGAAGATTTGGTGTTCTTATTCCACTGCTTGGCCTTTTTTTTGAACTTGGAGCAGCCATTACTGGGAAAAAAGAAGTATCTAAAATATCTGGAAGCATTGTTTTATCTGGATATGTTATTGTTATTCTTGCAGGAATTACAGGATTTGAAGAGATAAAGTATCTTCAATCTGTTAATGTTTTTACTGACAGATACAGCCTCCACATTATACTTGGCAGTATTATCATTTTTTTGTTCACAATTATTTCATTCATAAGAATATATTTATTTAAAAATGTTGTAGAAAAACTTGTTATTACATATTTTGTTCTTTATGTGGTAATGGTTTTCTTAAATCTGATTAGTAATGAATTTGTTATCAGAGCTGTCTGGGGAAGGTAATATGATAAAACTTGAAAAAAATTACTGGAAGAAGTTTCCTATATGGAAAGATGTCTCAAGGTGGGACTGGGAAGACTGGAAATGGCAGATAAAAAACAGAATAAGGTCTATTTCTCAGCTTGAAGAAATATTAGGCATTGACCTGTCCTCTGCCAAAAAAGTGGAAAAAGTGTTCAGGACAGGAACTACTCCATACTATTTATCCCTAGTCAAAGACCTTTCAGACCTGAGTAATCCTATTCTCAAACAGATACTCCCTTCCTGTGAGGAAATAGACCCACAAATACAGTCAGAAGGCAGTTTTGACCCTTTCAAAGAAGAGATTATGAGCCCCGTTAAAGGACTGACTCACAGATATCCTGATAGAGTTCTTTTCAGGGTTACAACATTCTGCTCTGTTTACTGCAGACACTGTATGAGAAAAAGGATTTTTTTAGAAGAAGAAAGGGCAAAGAAGTATGAAGATTATATAAAAATGATTAATTACATCAGAGAAAATCCTGCCGTAAAAGAGGTTCTCATATCTGGTGGAGACCCATTAACACTTCCCAACAGAAAGTTAGAGTTTATATTAGAACATCTCAGTAAAATTGAACATGTTGAGATTATAAGAATAGGAACAAGGGAGTTGGTTGTTAATCCTTATAGATTTTTTGACGATGGGCTTCTTGAACTGTTAAATAGATACGATAAACTGTGGATTGTTACACATTTCAATCATCCAGATGAAGTTACAGATATTGTCAAAAAGGCTGTTAGAAACATACTTTCAACAGGAACTCCAGTTTTAAATCAGGCAGTTTTGCTGAAAGACATAAATGACAGTCCTAACACAATTGAAAATTTGATGAGAAGCCTTCTTCATGTAAAGATAAAACCTTACTATCTATTTTACTGCGACCCAACAAAAGGGGTTTTGCATTTCAGAACCGACATTAAAAAGGGAGTAGAGATATTAGAGCATCTGAGGGGAAATCTGTCTGGAATAGGTATTCCAACCTATGCAGTAGACCTGCCAGGAGGATTAGGCAAAATTCCTTTAACTCCAGAATATGTGTTAGAAGAGACAGACGAGTATATACTCCTCAAAAGTCCCTACGGAAAGACAGTAAAAATAAACAGGCACAATTCTGATATAATAAACAATCATACAAAAAAACAGGAGGATTTATGCTTATAAAGGAAAGGCTGTTTACACCGGGACCTGTTCCTCTACCTCCACAGGTTATAAAAGCCCTTGGACAGCAGATTATCCACCACAGAACACCAGAGTTTACCCATATATTCAAAGATGTAAGGGAAAAATTGCAGAAACTGTTAAAAACAGAAAGGGATGTTATTCTGTTTTCTTCATCCGGAACAGGGGCTATGGAAGCATCTGTTTTAAACTTTTTCAGGAAAGGTGACAGGGTTTTAATAATAGAAATGCAGGTAAGTTTGGACAGGGATGGAAGGAGATAGCCTCACAGTTTGAGCTGAAAGTAGTTGATTATGAGATAGAATGGGGCAAAACATACGATAAAGACAGAATAGTTGAGATAGTTGGCGAGTTTCCAGATATTAAAGGAATATTTGTCCAGCAATCAGAAACTTCCACAACAACATATCACGATGTTAAGTTTTTAGGTGAGATTTCTGCAAAGCTTGAGGACTGTATATTAGTTGTTGACGGTATAACCTCTGTAGGGGTTTACGAAGTTTATCCAGAGGATACAGGAATAGATGTTCTTGTTACAGGCTCCCAAAAAGCATTGATGCTTCCACCAGGATTATCTGTCCTTTACTTTAGCGAAAAGGCTGAAAAAAGACTATCCAAAAGTAATATACCAAAGTATTACTTTGACGTTGCAAAGGAAGTAAAAAACAGCAAAAAGGTCAGACTGCATACACCCCCGCCATAAATCTGATTATTGCCCTGAAGGAAAGTTTAAACCTTATGCTTGATGAGGGTGTTGAAAACCTTGCAAAAAGACATCGGATACTTGCTCAGGCAACAAGAGAGGCTGTAAAGGAAATAGGTCTTAAGCTTCTGTCAGAAAGTCCTTCAAACTCAGCCACAGGTGTTTATGCTCCTGCAGGAATAGATGCTGACCAGCTGAGGGAAAAGTTGTTAGAATTAGGCTTTAGAGTTGCAGGAGGACAGGACCATCTAAAGGGAAAGGTTTTTCGCATAGCCCACATGGGATACTTTGATTTTAACGACGTTATACAGGTTATATCAGGATTAGAGATGGCACTATACAAAATAGGACTGAATGTTGAACTTGGAAAAGGTGTCATAAAAGCTCAGGAAGTAATAGTAAACAACATCTGAAGGAGAGAGAGAAATGGCTGTAAGGATTATATACGTAAGACATGCAGAAAGCCTGTGGAATCCTATAGGAAGATATCAGGGAAGGCTTGACCCTGAGCTGTCAAGAAGAGGGCATAAACAGGCAGGAACTTTTAGCCCTCACCCTCAAGAAATATAAACCTTCAGCCCTTTACTCAAGTCCTTTAAAAAGAACTTACATGACCGCTGAATACATATCTAAAGAGTTAGGTCTTGAGATACAAACAGACAAGGACATTATAGAGATAGACCACGGGGAATGGTCTGGAATGTTAGTTGAAGAGGTAAAGGAAAAATACCCAGATATGTTCCGTCAGTGGCTTTATGAACCGGAAACAATCAAATTTCCCCATGGAGAAACACTGGTTGATGTTTATAACAGGGTTAAGAGATTTCAGGAAAGGATGCTTGAAAAACACGATGGGGAGACAGTAATTGCAGTATCACACACAGTACCTATAAGGGCATCTTTTGTTGTAGGTCTTAATCTGCCTCTGGCAAAATTCTGGAGCTTTGGATGTGATAATGCTTCTTACTCAATACTGGATTACGAAAAGGTAAGACCTATCCTGTATAAACTGAACAACACATATTTCTTAGGTGATTTGTTTATTCCTGCATTAGATGCACTGTGATGGGGAAGTGATGAATATAGACTTACCAGCAGGCGTAAGAACATTCAGCAGAGCTGAAACCTTTGAGATAAAACAGATAATAAAAAAGATAAACAATGTTTTTGAACAGTGGGCTTATGAAGAGATAAAGTTACCACTTTTTGAATATCTCTCTGTCCACAGCAGAGGATTAGACGAGGGTATAATAAGCAAAAGCTTTAAAATCGTTGATAGAAGCAGTGGAGATATACTGACACTGAGGGCAGATTTTACCGCACAGATAGCACGATACTTTTCCTCTTTGAAGAAAAAAGAACTACCTAAAAGATATTACTACACAGGCACAATATTCAGATATTCACCTCCGAAAGGAGATAATCTGTGGGAAAAAGTACAGACAGGTATTGAACTGATTGGTTCAAACAAAATTGAAGCAGATGCTGAAATAATAGCAGTAGCAAGTCAATCCCTGAAAGATTTAGGTATAGAAGACTTTCAGATTGATATAAACAACACACAGATTTTTAACTTTTTAAAAGGATATCTCAATCTGTTAGAAGAAGAATATGCAGAACTTATGGAGTTTATAAGAAGAAGAGAAATTTATAACCTGAAAAAGTTTGTCAATAGCAAAGGCATAACAGGGAAGATTAAAAAGTTTATAACAGAGATTCCTGCTTATCAGGGGAACATATCACTGATAAACAGGTTGTCCCGGGAGTTCAAAATAAAAGGACTGGAAGAGATTTTTAATCAGCTCAAACAGATATACAGCATACTGAAAGAGTATGGTCTGTCAGACAGAATTATGTTTGACCTTGGAGAGACCAAAAGAGATTTCCTATTACACAGGTATTGTTTTTGAGATTTTCATTAAAGATTTCTCAAAACCTGTAGGTCAGGGTGGAAGATATGACAATCTCATATCAAAATACAATGGGAATGTGCCAGCCACAGGATTTGCCTTTGACGTTCTGAGTATATGGGAGTATATGAAGGAAAACAAACTTATAGAAAAGAAAAATTACAAAGATTTTTTTATTATTGATATAACCTCTGATAAGTCCCTTGCATACAAAATAAGTAAAAAGCTCAGGGAAAAGGGTTATAAGGTAGGAAGAGACATTATAGATAGAGAAATTAAAAGCTCTATAAGATTTGCTTTTAACAACAGATACAGAAAAGTGATAGTTATTGGACTGGACAGCACTGAAAAAAGTATATATATTTATTCAACTGAAGAAAGTTTTGAGAAAAAAAGCGTTCAGGAATTTTTGAAAGAAGTATAGCACTTCTCAGGTGCTAAATACATATAAAAGGAGTTTTTTTTATGAAGGCTACAGGTAACAAGGTGGTAACATTCCACTACACACTCAAGGACAAAGAAACCGGAGAAGTCCTTGACAGCAGTCAGGCTTATGGTCAGCCTCTTACTGTACTGTTTGGTGCTGAAAACATTATTCCCGGATTAGAAAGCAGAATGGAAGGTATGGAGGCAGGAGAAAAGAGAACTATTGAAGTTCCAGCTTCAGAGGCTTACGGAGAAAAGAATCCCGAGCTGGTTCAACAGGTTCCAAGAGAGTATTTTCAGGGCATTGAACTTCAGGAAGGTATGCCACTGCAGGCTCAGACACCAGACGGCCAGATTATAAACATGATTGTGGTAAACTTTGACGAAACCAGTGTCACTGTTGACATGAACCATCCATTAGCTGGAAAAGACCTTGTCTTTGAAGTAGAAGTTGTTAATGTTAGAGATGCGTCTTTAGAAGAGATTAAACATGGACATCCCCACGGAGAAGGTGGCGTCCAGCATTAAGATAAAAGGGGGTACTCCCCCTTATCTTTTCTTTCCACTTAACAGCCAAATCAGGATAATCTGATGCAATTGCATCAATACCTCTGCTGTGCATAAGCTTCGCTGTTTCATAATCATTTATAACCCATGAAACTACCTTCAGATTTAACCTGTGGGCAAAGTTTACCGCCTTTCCCGTAGAAAGTCTGTAAAGGGAGAGGACAAACTCACAGTTTATTTTCTTTGCCTGATATATCTTCCCGGGAGGTTTCATATAAATCAGCCCAGTTTTCAGTTGAGGGTTAATCTCTTTCACCTTTATCAGTGCTTCTTCAAAAAAGGATATAAATCCTACCCACTTTTCAGCATTATAAGAGATTACTGTCTCAACAACTTTTTCTGTAGTTTCAGGCTCTTTTATCTCAACAAAAAGACCTGCTTTTCCACCTACTGTTTTTATAGCATCTTTCAAAGAAGCAATAGGTTCTCCATCTATCGTTATGTTTTCTTTTATGAAATCATAGCTCAGCTGTGAAGGGATAAAAGCTCTGCCTGTAAGTCTTTTAAAATCCCTATCGTGTAAAAGGATAAGCTCACTATCTTTTGTCTGCCTGACATCAACTTCCACTATATCAGCTCCAACCTTAATAGCATACTCAATAGCAGCCAGTGTATTTTCAGGCTTTCTTCCCTTTGCACCTCTATGACCAACAACAGCAAAGGGTTTCTTTGAGATAATATCAATAATATCCACAGCTACCTCTCTAAATTTTTGAACTGTATTCTAAGGGCATTCAAAACTACAGTAACAGAGCTAAAAGACATGGCTATTCCTGCAAATACAGGTTTCAGCATAATTCCAAAAGGATACAGGACTCCTGCAGCTATGGGTATTCCAATAAGATTGTAAATATAAGCCCAAGAACAGGTTCTGTTTTATTATCTGGAAAGAATGTTTTGAAAGATTTATAGTTTTTATAAGTAGATTCAGGTCTTTTTTATCAGGACTATATCACCTGCCTCTTTTGCTATATCTGTCGCCTGTAAAACAGCTATCCCGACATCAGAAACAGCCATTGAGGGAGCATCGTTTATTCCGTCCCCTACAAAGGCTACTTTTCTGCCCTTTTTCTGTTCTTCTTTGACAATTCTGTATTTTTCTTCTGGAAGAAGCTGGTAATAACATTCATCTATATTTAGAGTCTCACACACCCTTTTACCTGCATTCTCTTTATCTCCAGTAAGAAGAACTGTTCTAAAGCCCATTTTTTTAAGCTGTGATATTACCCACTTTGCCTCTTCTTTTAATCTGTCTTCAAGATAAAACTCAGCAACAACAGTTCCATCTACACCTATAAACAGCTCTGTATAATCTGAATCAGATTTTACTGTGTAACCATTTTCAGAAAGGAATTTCCCATTACCTGTGATAACAGTTCTGCCGTCAACCTTTCCTTTAATCCCTTTACCAGGAATAGATTTTATACTTTCAGCTTTTACATCAGTTTCTGGAATATATGGAAGGACAGCCTGAGAAACAGGGTGACTGCTACTTTTCAGCAGGGGATATGCCAGGAAGAGAAGATTTTCATGGTGTATCAACTTTTTAATAACAGATGGTTTCCCCTCTGTCAGGGTTCCTGTCTTGTCAAAAATGATTGTGTTAATACTGTTTATCTTTTCAACAATCTCAGGATTTTTTATAAGAATCCCCTCTTTTGCACCTCTTCCAACAGAAGCAACAACAGCAATAGGAGTGGCAATTCCAAGAGCACAGGGACAGGCAATAATCAGAACAGATACCGCAGACAAAAATGCAATGTCCGGTCTATCAAGCATATACCATATATCAAATGTCAGGATGGAAATAATAATTATGGCAGGAACAAAAATAGCAACAATCCTGTCTGCAAGCCTTCCAACTGGAGGTTTTTTTTCCTGAGCTTCAGATAAAAGTTTAATCATCTGGGAAACAAAACTGTCTTTTCCTGTTTTTTCTGCCTTTACAAGAATAAATCCGTCTGTGTTAACAGTTTCCTCCTATTACTGTATCTCCCTCTTTTTAAAAAGCAGGAACAGACTCTCCAGTAATCATGGACTGGTCAATCTCTGCAGAACCTGAAATAACTATACCGTCAACAGGTATCTTCTCTCCTGTTTTTACAGCAACAGTATCACCTTTCAGTATATTTTCAACGGGAATTTTTATCTCTTTTCCATCAACTATAACAGTTGCTTCCTGAGGTTTTAGATTGAGAAGTTTTTTCATAAAGTCAGAAGCTTTATTTTTGAACGACTTTCTAAATATCTTCCCAAAAGAACAAAGGTTATGATAGCAGCAGCACCGTCAAAATACAGGTTTCTCATATCTGGAGGAAAGAACTCAGGAAAGAAAAGGACAGAAAGAGAGTAAAAGTAGGCTGCAGATGTCCCTATTACAACAAGAAGGTTCATGTCTGCAATTCTGTTTTTTAGGCCAGAAAATGCTGATTTATAAAACTCAAAGCCTCCGTAAAACTGAACAACAGTTGCAAGTATCAATACAATAAAATTTTTACATCTGATTGGAACAGATTAGAAAAATGGACTATGAATATAATAGCAGTCAGAACACAGGCAACTGTAAACCTATATTTCAGTTCCCTTTCTTCTTCTAACTTTTTTTTTCAAAATCCTCCAGAGATTCTGAGGCCTGATAACCAAGCTCACCAATCTTTTTTATTATCTGCTCTTTTGTTATTTTTGAGGGGTCAAACTCAAATATTCCCTTTGATGTTGCAAGGTTGACAGATGCTGTTATTATCCCTTCTGTTGCTCCAAGTGTTGCCTCAATACCAGCAGCACAGCCTGCACAGTGCATCCCTGATATGTTCAGCTCAATTTTCTCAATGCCGGTAGCTTTTTTCTCTGAACTTTTTTTCTCACCTTTTTTTCCAAAGAAAAACCAGCTGATGCCCCCAATAAGTGTTATAGAAACTGTCAGAACTGCCCATTTATCCAAGTATCAGACCTCCTTCTGGTATAACTATAATTTATAACTTTTTGCCACAAAATAAAAGGTTTTTCTGATAAAATTACGAAAAGAGTAAGTATGGTTAAAGGAGAGAAAAAGATATATCTGAAAGGTTTTAGAAGCTGGGCAGAGATTAACAGAAAAAGGCTGACAGAAAATGTATCTATGATTTATAACTTTACAGGAAAATATATATTTGCAGTTGTTAAGGCAGATGCATATGGACACGGAGCTGTCAATGTATCAAAGATACTGGAAGAAATTCCAGAGGTTAGATATCTGTGCGTTGCCACAGCAGAAGAGGGCAAAGAACTGAGAAAAGCAGGTGTTTCCAAAAAAATTCTTGTCTTAGGTGGAATTTTAGATGACGAAGTAAAATGTTTTAGAGATTACAGCCTCATTCCTGTTGTGTCTGACTTTTATCAGCTTAATCTTGCCCTGAAGGAGAACCTTAAAACTGTACATCTTAAGTTTGATACAGGCATGCACAGGTTAGGATTCCTTTCTGATGAGATTGAAGAGGTAATCAAAAAAGTAAAAGGTTTAGATATTGAAGGTCTGATGTCCCACTTTCCTTCAGCTGATACAGACCGTGAACTTACTGAAAAGCAGATTTTAACTTTCCGCAGTATTGTAAATACTTTCCAGCGTTCAGGAATTTATCCTAAATACATCCATTTGCAAAACAGTGCAGGACTTGTTTACAACTGTGATTACTGTAATGCTGTAAGAGTTGGTATCTCTATATATGGGGGAAAACCCTCTAACAATTTTCCTCTTCCTGTAAAAACTGTTATGTCAGTAAAGGCAAAGGTCATCACTGTTAAAAAACTGAAAAAAGGCGATACTGTCTCTTATGGTGGAACATTTAGAGCTCATAGAGATATGGATATTGCTGTAGTTGCATTTGGTTATGCAGACGGACTCCCACGGGAGCTGTCTAATAAAGGATTTTTCCTCTTCAAAGACAGAAAGCTAAGAATATTAGGTAATATTACAATGGATATGACAGTAATTGATGCTACAGGAATAAAAATTAAACCTATGGATACTGTAACAGTTATTGGAAAAGATTGTAAAAAGGAGATATATTTTGAAGATATTGCAAAAATGTGCAGAACAATACCTTATGAAATTATGTGCAGGATATCAAAAAGGGTAAAAAGGGTAGTAGTTGATGAATAATCAGAACATAACAATCCTGGTTGTTGACGATGAGAAGAACATAACAGACCTGCTTAAGGATATATTGGAAGACGAAGGTTTTTCCGTAGAAACTGCATCAGATATAAAAGAAGCAAAAGAAAAGCTTAGAGAAAAAGATTATGAGGTTATTTTCCTTGATGTGTGGCTCCCTGATGGTGAAGGGACAGACCTTATACCTTTTATAAAAGAAAGTAGCCAGATAACAAAAATTATTATGATATCCGGTCATGCAAACATTCCTGTTGCAGTCAAAGCATTAAAAGAAGGAGCCTATGACTTTTTAGAAAAACCTATATCAACAGATTCAATCCTTGCTGTTCTTCAGAAAGCAATAAACGAGATAAAGAAAGACCTTGAATATATATTTCTGAAACAACAACAGACAAAAGATATTGAGATAATAGGAAATAGTCCTCCAATAATAAAGCTTAAAAAGCAGATTGAGAAGGTAGCAAGAACAAATGCATGGGTGATGGTTTTTGGTGAAAATGGAACAGGAAAGGAGCTTGTAGCAAAATCTATACATTTCTTGAGTGAGAGGGCAAATAAACCATTTGTTGACATAAACTGTGCTGCCTTGCCAGACGACCTTATTGAAGCAGAGCTGTTTGGTTATGAAAAAGGAGCATTTACAGGAGCTGTAAACAGAAAAATTGGAAAGTTAGAGATAGCAGACGGAGGAACACTGTTTTTAGATGAAGTGACAGATATGAGTTTATCTGCACAGGCAAAACTCCTCAGAGTTTTAGAGGAAAAAGAGTTCACAAGACTTGGAAGCAACCACAAAATAAAGGTAGATATCAGAGTTATATCTGCTACAAATAAAGATTTAGAAAAGGAGATAGAAGAGGGAAGGTTCAGACAGGATCTGGCATTCAGACTTGCAGTTGTTCCCATATATGTTCCTCCTCTCAGAGAGAGGGGAGAAGACATAATACTACTGGCAGAACATTTTCTGAAAAAATCCTGTATTGAAAACAAGATGAACCCTATAAAACTGTCAGAAGAAGTTAAAAAAGTACTCCTGCGGTATAGCTGGCCGGGAAATGTAAGGGAGCTGAAAAACCTGATGGAAAGGCTGTGTATATTTGCTACAGGAGAAGAGATTACACTGGAAGATATCCCTCCACACATGTTTAAAGGAAAATCACCAACAGGCACTAAAAAAATAGAGATAAAGCCACTGAAAAAAGTGAGAGAAGAAGCTGAAAGGGAAGTTATAAAGCTTGCCCTTAAAAAATACGGCAGAAACCTGAGGGAAGTGGCAAAAGCACTGGAAATAGACCTCTC
The DNA here is from genome assembly GCA_030949555.1 of Persephonella sp. Classification (GTDB taxonomy): domain Bacteria; phylum Aquificota; class Aquificia; order Aquificales; family Hydrogenothermaceae; genus Persephonella_A. The sequence goes on from JAUZSJ010000037.1 coordinate 19,028, forward strand.
TTCCCTTTACAGAAAACTAAAGCAGTATAATCTGGAGGAGTAACCATGCCATATGTAAACGTTAAGGTTGCCGGAAACCTGTCTAAGGAACAGAAGAAGAAAATTGTAGAAGGTATAACAAAACTTCTGCAGGAAGTGGCCAATAAGCCTCCATCTGCAACTTATGTTGTGATAGAAGAGATAGACAGGGATAACTGGGGAAAAGAAGGAAAACTGTTATCAGAAAAATGAAAAGCCCCCCTACATGGGGCTTAAAAGAGAATACCAGCAGATATATACGGCTGTTTTATCTTCACATCTGCACTTGTGTTATCAACATCATCTATTTTTAGTTTTTCATATCTGTAGCCACCACCTATATAAAAGTCTGCAAGAATATTTCTGATAGGTTTTATTCTCACCTCTCCAGTGATATCGTAATAATGACTTCCCTGATACGCTATGCCATTTGCCTCAACTAAAAGGGAGAGAAATCCTGCAGGCTTAATCTCTAATGAACCGTAAAGCATAGGAATAGGAGCTAAAAATGAGGTAGAATCTTCTATGTTTCCTGTTACATCCCTTACCTTTGCATAAAAGTCTACCACTCTTATGTTCAGACCAATCTCAGCATCAATAATCTGAAATATATTTATAAAGGGCAGGTTATAAAAAAGAACAGCGTCATAATGGTCAAGGTCTAATTTTGTCTGAACTCTATCGTTTACGTTAACGGTTATATTCCCGAATGTATAACTTTTTGTAACTGTTCCATCTCCTGTAAATCTCATTTTGGTATATTGAAGTTTGATGTTAGGTAGCAATGGCACAGGATGTTCAAGTTTTACTCTGATAAAATAGGAGTTTTTGTCCCCAATGTTTAGGTCATCTTTTATGTCTGCTCTATCCCCTTTGTACTGAACCCAGCCAGAGATTTTCTGCTTCATGTAACCTGCAGAGATTTCTCCATCAATTCCCGGAACAGCAAAAGAAGAACAGAAGATAGCTGAAGACAGGAATAAAAGCCCTACTGCTTTTTTCATAAGGAAAACCTCCTGATTTTTTTATATTATCTTTCTCGGATACCGGCTACAAATTCTTCAACCATTTCTCTTGCCTGCCAGTCTTTATACTGGATAGGTGGATGTTTCATCGTGTATGCAGATATAGAGTATAAAGGTCCTCCTATTCCTCTGTCCTGAGCAAGCTTTGCACATCTGATTGCATCTATGGCAACTCCTGCACTGTTTGGAGAGTCTTCAACATCAAGTCTCAGCTCAATATGCATAGGAACATCACCAAAAAGTCTCCCTTCAAGCCTTATAAAGGCAATTTTTCTATCTTTCAGCCACGGAACATAGTCTGATGGACCTATATGTATATTACGAGAGTCTATTCCGTAAGGTATGAGAGATGAAACTGCCTCTGTTTTTGATTTTTTCTTCGTGGCAAGTCTGTTTCTCTCAAGCATATTCAGAAAGTCTGTATTACCTCCCACGTTAAGCTGATAGGTTCTGTCTATCTTTACTCCTCTGTCTAACAGGAGTTGTGTTAAAACCCTATGGGTTATCGTTGCTCCAACCTGAGATTTTATGTCATCTCCTACAGCTGGAATGCCCTCAGACTCAAATCTTTTTGCCCATTCATCGTCTGAGACAATAAACGTAGGCATACAGTTTATGAATGCCACTCCTGCTTTAAGACATGCTTCTGCATAGTATCTTGCTGCCTGTTCCGCTCCAACTGGGACATAATTTATCAAAACGTCTGCTCTACTTTCTATCAGAACTTTTGCAACTGTGTCAACACTGTCTTCCCTTGCGTCTGACAAAACAAAGGCATTTTCTGGTGGATAATTTTTCATATGTTCAGGGAAACCATCTAACACTTTACCTTTTCTTACTTTTACCCCTGTTTTAGGAATATCTCTCTGAAATACTGCTGTGCAGTTTGGTGGATTAAAAATAGCCTCTGAAACATCATATCCAACCTTTCTCTCATCAATGTCCCACGCAGCAACAATCTCTATATCCCATGGCTTGTATCCTCCAATATCCTCATGCATAAGACCACTTGCTTCAATGTCCTGCTTTTCTTTGTAATAATAAATCCCCTGAATCAACGCACTGGCACAGTTTCCAACACCAGCAATAGCCACTCTTATCTTTCTGTCTGACACTTTATTCCTCCTAAAGTATTATCTGTTTTGCCTTTAATATTTCTGGTATGCCGTTTATCTCTTCTAAAACTGCGTCTGTAACTTTTTCGTCAAGCTGAAGAGCACCAAGGGCTATTTTGCCCTTTTCTAATCTGCCCAGTCTAAAACCTGCAATATTGATGTTGTGTCTTGCAAGTATCTCTCCAATTTTTGCTATAACCCCGGGAACATCTTTATTTTCAAACATCAGTATAACCCCTTCAGGGTCAATATCTATCCAGTATCCGTCAACAAGCATTATTTTAGGTATCTGTCCATAAAATGCTGTTCCTCCCACAACATGTTCTTTGCCGTTCTGTGAAACTGTAATTTTTATAAAATCTTTGAATACTAAACCTTCCTCCCTTGAAGACTCAACAATGTTTATACCTCTTTCTTTTGCCAGAAATGGAGCATTTATTATGTTGACAGGCCTGTCTAATACAGGCTCTAAAAATCCTTTCAAAACGTAAGCTGTTATCGGTTTTATATGCTCTGCAATAGAGCCCCTTACTTCCACATTAAGCTCCTTAAAGTTTCCTCCTGCATACTGGGTGAGAAAACTTCCCAATCTCTCTGATAAAAGCAGAAAGGCTTTAATGTTTTCGAATCCTTCTGTTATGGTAAATGGAGCATTTACAGCAGCCTCAACAAACTGTCCTTTAAGGGCAGCTATAACCTGCTGGGCTATTTTTACAGCAACCTTGTCCTGAGATTCGTATGTGTTAGCTCCGATGTGTGGGGACAGGCTGATGTTAGGAAACTCAAAAATCCTCCTTATCCTGTCATCTGGAGGCTCTTTTCCAAAAACGTCAAGACCAATGCCTGCAAACTTTCCTTTTTTCATATATTCATACATAGCATCTTCATCAACTATCCCTCCCCTTGCACAGTTTATGAAGTAAACCCCATCCTTCATCATCTCAAACTCTTTTGCTCCAATCATACCCCTTGTCTCTTCTGTTAAGGGACAGTGTAGAGAAATGATGTCTGACCTTTTTATCAGCTCTTCCAATGTATTTACAAGTTCAACACCTAATCTATCTCCCTTTTCCCGTGGAATGTATGGGTCATATGCTATAACTGTAGCCCCTGCTGCTTTGCACCTGATAGCAACCTGTGAGCCTACATTTCCTAAACCTATAATACCTACCACCTTACCATCTAATTCCTCTCCCATAAACCTTTTCCTGTCCCACTCTCCCCTCATCATAGATTCGTGGGCAAGGTGAAGCTTCCTTAAAACAGCATACAGATGGGCTATGGTCAGCTCTGCAGCACCAACAGTGTTTGCACCTGGGGCATTAACAACTAATATTCCTCTCTTTGAGCATGCCTCAAGGTCTACATTATCTACACCAACCCCAGCTCTTCCAACAACCTTCAGGTTTTTAGCTCTTTCTAACAGTTCTTCAGTAACAGGTGTTCTGCTTCGTGTTATTATTGCATGATAGTCCTGAATTATCTCAAGTAGCTCCTCCCATCTGATTTCAGGCTGATAGTCAAGGTCTATCTCTGGGTCTGCATTAAGAATGTTAAGGCCTTTGCTGGAAATATGGTCTGTTACGAGAACTTTATACATTTAATAAAATCCTCCTTAAGGTTTTAAGGGTAAATAATATTATACTTGATAAGAATAGATATGTTGAAAATTACTTCTTTCATACCTATTAAAATACTTACAAAAACTAAAACCATAAAAAAGACCATAATAAATACTAACTTTTCCATTGCTCCCCAACTGCATTTATTGTTAATATACACTAACTTATAATACATTATGATAAAATTAAACATCTATCTGGGAGGTTTTGTCATGGAAAATAACTGGTGGGAGTTAGCTGGAATTATATTCTTTACTTTTATGGTTATCACTGTCGCACTGATATGGGGACTTGCTGTAAAAGCAAGCTACAACGAAGAAAAAGAAAAACAGAAACAGGAAAATAAATGAAGAGGAACTGGCCTTTCATTATTATTACAGGGATTGGTGTCTTTGCCACACTTATATTTCTCTACATATTTGTTTACAGTCTTGCAACAAATACGGTTAAATCAGCTGCCTTTACTTGAAAAAGCATATCCCCACATAAAACCTCAGGAATACGCATGAACTTTCTCAAGAAAAAAGCAGAGAAAAACAATCTAAAAATTATCCGGATAAAGGCTGAAAAGCACTACTTTCTGGTTCAGATAATTAACAAAAAGATTACCAGCGAGTTGTTTTCTCTTGCTCCACAGGTTGCACCCTTAGGAATTGTAAACTTAGTTATATACGACCTTGGAGATGGAACAGGTATAGTAGGCAATAATCCTTACCTGTGGGACATTGTTATTGACAGCAAAAGAATAGATGAGATAGCACAGGATTACTCTGAATTCCTATCTGACCTTTTGGACAGTATATACTGGGATTACAAAAAGGAAAAGGAGATGTTAAGCAATGCCTTACATAGTAAGAGTAAGAAGGGAATTTCAGGCAGCCCATTATCTAACAGACTACCACGGAAAACCAGAACCACTCCACGGTCACACATGGGAGGTTGAGCTTTTTATAAAGGCTGAGAAGCTGGACAAAGGAGGAATGGGTTTTGATTTTGTGGAAATACACAGATTTTTAGATGAGATACTCCCAGATTATAAATGTATGAATGACATATACGATTTTTCTCCCAGTGCTGAAAATGTAGCAAAGCACATATACCAGCAGGTCAAAAAAAGGTATCCTACCCTCCAGAAAGTTGTTGTATGGGAAACAAAACACGGGGGAGCTGAGTATTACGAAGAGTAAATATTGACAGTATTTAGACAAGTAATATCTTAATTACTACAAACAAACATTAAGGAGGGTAGGATGGCCGACGACCCAAAATTTCATGGAGAAGAGGAAAGAGTCCACGAATATAGAGAACCTAAAGTAGTAAAAGAAAGTATATTCACAGGAAGTAAAGCCCTTGAGAAAGCTCCGAAAATCTATGGTATTCCAACAGGAATAGAAGGATTAGACGACCTTTTTTTCATTGTTGAGTCAGAAAATGGGAAAATAGTTAAAAAAACATTGGGAGGCATTCCAGCTTACTCTGTATTTAACATAACAGGAGTTTCAGATACAGGGAAGTCATTAATGGTTGAGCAGTTTACAGTAGAACAGGCACGGAAAGGACACAAAGTAGCATTTATCACTGTTGAGTCCCCGGCAAACTTTGTTATCGCTTCTATAAAGCTGAGAGCTGCAGCAATGGGGTATAACTTTGATGAGTTTGAAGATAATGTGATACTGATTGATGCTGCATCCCATTCAACACTTAGAGAAAACATACCAGACCTTCTTGCAACATTAGCCTATGCTATAAAAACCTACCACATAAAGTTCACAGTAATAGACTCTGTAACAGGGCTGTTTGAAAACAGAGAGATGCTGGCAAGGGGGGTAGTCAGAAGGCTGTTTAACTTTATGAAAAAATGGTACCAGACCGCCCTGTTTGTATCTCAGAAGAGAAGCGGACACGAAGAACTTACAGCTGAAGCTGCAGGTGGTTATGCAGTAGGACATATTGTTGATGGAACGATGGTTTTAGCAAAGGAGCTAATAGATTCTTCTTTTAAGGCAAAACTTTACAAAAAGAGGTGGGAGACATTGTCAGACTATTCAGGATAGACGGATGCAGAATGTCTGGACATGACACAAAAACCCACTATCTTGAGATTACAGACACAGGACTGGTAAAAATACTTGAACCAATAGGAAAATAAAAAACAAAGGAGGGTAATAAAATGGTAGTGTTAATTACATCAAAACCTGTTGAGGAGGATGAGCTTGAGCAGTTAGTGGGTAGAGTGTTTTTCAAAGCTATAGATCTTTTAGGAGGTCTCCACAGGTTAGCTGAATACAGAACATTAACATGGCTTCCCTCTCTGGCAAGAGCAGCATTTGCCATAGTTTTGAGGGAGGAATATCTGAAGACAGAAGAAGAAATAGCAGAAATAGTAGGTCTTACAAGAAACACTGTAAGAAACATTCTCAGAGCAGACCCAAATGCTGCAATGTTTAAGATTGAGCATATGGACGAGCTCTCACAAAAGAAGAGAAAAAAGAGCTGAGGGTTCACACTGCAGGAGGAGTTGCAAAACTTGCATACAAACTTGTGAAAGAAGGAAATGAAGCCCAGACACTTTTAGAGTTCTGTAGAGAGATGTCAGCAAAAGCTGTTCAGGTGTGTGAAGCTCCATGGGCTTACACAGTGCTCAAACATACTAAAGGGTTAAAATATCCTGTTGAAAATCCTGAACCACTGAAAGAAAAACTTTCAGGCATCACAATAAAAGGTCTATCTGCAGAGGAAGTGATGGAAAATCTTACATACCCCGTAAAAAATCCTGCTCAGCTACTTCACGAAATAAAAGAATATCTCCAGATGAAAGAGATTAGCGGAGTGGGCTTACAGCCCGTTCTTTTAATTACTACAGGAGAGAGAGCAGAATGGAAAAAAAAGGCTGTTCCCCTGATATACAAGAATATGTGTCCAAACTAGGGAGAGGAGTATCATGAACATCTGAAAGACTGTTTAAAGGTCTTGTATGTGAAAACTGCCTTCCTGAAGAGGTAAAAAGAGAAGAACTGTGTGAATTTTTAGGATACGGCAGATTTACAGAGATTTGCAGTTTGTGGGAAAAGGTCAGGGACTTTAAACAGTTTTTCGGAAAAATAATAAAAAATAACCTGTGGTCTATACAGGAAACATGGGCTACCAGATTTTTTATGAACATATCATATGCTCTGCTGGCACCAACAGGAATAGGAAAAACAACATTTGGTCTTGTTCTTTCAAAATATCTGAAGGAAAAAGAAAATAGAAAAGCATATCTGATTTTCCCGACACAGATGCTTGTTAATCAGGCTTACGAAAGGCTTATTTCCTTTGGCGTTTCAGAAGAAGATATACTGGCCTACACATCAAAATTCGCCAGTACAAAGAAAAAACAGGAAGAGCTGAAAGAAAAAATAAAAAATAACGATTTTCAGATACTTTTAACAACAACTATGTTTTTATACAAAAATATAGACATTATTCCAAAAGGTGAGTATGCCCTTGTTTTTGTTGATGATGTGGACAGTGTTTTAAAAACAGCAAAGAATATAGACAAAGTATTAATGCTGTTAGGATTCTCTCAGGAGGATATTGATTATACCCTGAAGTTTATAACATTTAAACAGAACCTGTTTAAAAAAGGACAGCCTTCAGAAGAAGATTTAGAGCTTTACCAGCACTGGCAGTCAAAAATCCAGAAAATTGCAGAAAAAAGAAAAGGTGTCCTTATAGTCTCATCAGCAACATCAAATCCCCGCTCAAAAAAGGTTAATCTGTTCAGGGAGCTTTTAGGTTTTGAGGTGGGAAGACCATCCCTTACACTGAGAAATATAGAAGACGTGTATGAGAAGCCAGAAAAGGTGTGGGAAAGGAGCATAGAAGTTATAAAAAAGTTAGGAAAAGGCGGTCTGGCCTTTCTGTCTTCATCAGAGACAGTAGAAACACTGGAAAAATATGTGGAATTTTTAAATAAAAACGGGATAACTGCTGTTTCCTATCAGGATTTAATGGACAGAATAGATGAGTTCAGAGAAGGAAAAATTCAGGTTGCCGTAGGTTTTGCCAGTTATAGAAACCCCCTTGCAAGGGGAATAGACCTGCCTGACGTGATTAGATATGCAGTATTTGTAGGAGTTCCCAAACTACAGTTTAACATCAGGTTTGAAGAAGAGTTTATACATCTATACTACTTCCTTCTCTCTTTAACACCTTTCCTTGCAAAGAAAAAACTGATAGACCCTATTCAGATAAAACAGCTTTACGATTACATAAACTATCTTAAGATTTACGCCTTTATTCCTTCTGAAAGGTTAGAGCCTGAAAAATTAGAAAAAATGAGGAAAATACAGCTATCTGTGAGAGAGATGATAGAAAAACCTGAAATCTTTGCAGCTGTCCAGCAGTCTCCAGAAATAACGCTAAAAAAAGAAGAGGACAGCTTTGTGCTGACAACTGCAGACGTTACAGGATACATTCAGGCTTCAGGAAGAACATCAAGACTTTATGCAGGAGGTTTAACGAAAGGTCTTGCCTACCTGCTGGTAGATGACGATAAAGCATTCTACTCCCTTCAGAAAAAGGTAAGATGGTTCAGCGAAGACATACAGTTCAAAGATGTCAGGGAGATAAATCTTGATAAGCTGTTAGAAGAGATTGATAGAGACAGGGAAAAGGTAAAAAAAGTTCTCTCAGGAGAGATGATTACAGAGGAAAAACAGTCATTCCTTACAACCGTTGTTGTTGTTGAATCTCCAAATAAAGCAAGAACAATAGCAAACTTTTTTGGCAAACCCCTAAGGAGGAAACTGAAAAATCTTGATGCCTATGAGATAGCCATAGGAGAGAGATTTTTAACGATAGTTGCAAGTAAAGGACATGTTTTTGACCTGAATAAGGAGGAAGATTACTTTGGAGTCAGAAGAAACAGCTCTTTCATTCCGGTATTTGAACCAATTGATGAAGGAAAAAATCAGATTATCCAGAGTATAAGAGAGTTAGACCTTGAGGTGAACGAGATTTTTATAGCAACAGATCCTGATACAGAAGGGGAGAAAATAAGCTACGACTTTACCTGAACTCTCTCCCCTACAACTATAACATCAAAAGGGCAGAGTTCCATGAAGTGACAAAATGGGCGTTTCTAAATGCTGTAAACAACCCGAGAGAGTTTGATACAGACCTTGTAAAGGCACATGCTTAGTTAGAAGAGTGGCAGACAGATGGATAGGATTTACCTTAATCCCAGTAGATGCAGGCAAAACTCCACAGACACCGGCTGTCTGCAGGAAGAGTCCGGTACTAACCTGTATTATTAGGAGTGGATTATAAACAGAACTGACGAAGCAAAACAGAAGATAGCTGTGGTGCGTTGGAGATAAATGGTTATCCTTTGAGTTTCAGTTTGAAGACAGAAAAAATGGGAAATGGTTTTATCGGCAAACTTACAGTTTGTGCCGGTAGAGGAAAAAGGAGAAAAAAAGAAGAGCAACCTGTTTGTCAAGCCTTTCACCACAGACCTTATGCTGTCAGAGGCAGGCAAGGGAGCTCAGGTGCTTCGCCTCAAGAAACAAATGCAGCTTGCACAGGATTTGTTTGAAGCCGGCCTGATAACATACCACAGAACAGACAGTTTCAGGGTTTCTGAGGCAGGGGTTTTGTGGCAAAGGAGCATATAATAGAGAGTTTTGGAGAAGAATATCTAAAAATAAGAACATTTTCAACGGCAGGTGGAGCCCACGAATGTATCCGCCCAACAAAACCTATGGATGCTGATGACCTGAGGTCAACAATATTCACAATGAACATTCAGGGGATAACAAACAGACACATAAAACTTTATGACCTTATATTCAAAAGATTTATAGCTTCCCAGATGAGAGAAACAGTTATTGAAAAAACAGCCTATCAGGTAAGAGCTTTTGATGAGACAGTTGAAGAGGAAATTCCAACAAGAATTGTCCAGCATGGTTATGACCTTGTTCTCCCTGTAAAAGTATATACTATTCTCACAGGAAAAGTGGAAGTGAAAGGCAAAAAATCATATCACCTTAAACCAAAGGTTCCTTATTACACATTTGCAACAGTGATTCAGGAAATGAAAGAAAAAGGAATTGGAAGACCATCCACATATGCTGTCACCGTTCAGAAACTGTTAGACAGACACTATATTATTGAAAGGAGAGGATACCTGTTTCCAACAAAGCTTGGGAGAGCGGTTATATCTCTTATAAAGAAAAGGGAAGATATATACAGATTTGTAAATGAAAACTTTACAAAACAGTTAGAAGAGATTATGGATAGAGTAGAAAGGGGGGAAGCAGACTATCAGAAAGGGATTAGAAAACGTGTTCACACAGCTAAAGGAAAAAAAGCTAATTCTTTAAAGTGCGGTTAGGAGAATATGCATTACGAAGAATGAGAGAAATATGACCAACATCATTAATTATATTTCCGACATTACATAATAATATTAAAATTATTAAGCTTAGATATAGATTTTGGAGGATCCATATGAAAAAAAATTGTTATCTTTATACTACTTGTGTTATCTACTTTTGTATATGCTAGACCAGAAATCGTAGAGCCAAGAATATGTATGCATGGTTAATGATAGATTTATGGGAATTAAGCAAATCCCCGTAGAAGTAAAAGGAAAAACATACTATGGATGCTGTAAAATGTGTATAAGTAGATTAAAGAATAATGAAAGGTTCCGTTATGCCACTGACCCTGTTTCAGGTAAAAAAGTAAAGACAGAAGCCAAAGCTTTAATTATAAAACAAAAAGATGGCACTGTTCTTTACTTTGAAAGCAAAGAAAACTGTAAGGAAGTTTTTAGAAAAAACTAACCAACCCGAGTTCGGAAATAAAAAAAGCCTCCAGTTTCAGCTAAAATTAAAAAGTCAAAAGACTGGAGGTTTCCAAAATTGCTCGTAATAAAAACATACTGCCAATTAGATGACTTTTACAGGCTCTTTGAAAAACATCTTAAATCGCAAACTCTTTCCGAGAGTCTAACAAAGGCAGAAAAGCTAATCTAATTATACCCGAAGTAGCTACCATACTCGTTCTATTTCATTTGTCAGATTTCAAAACCTCAAAAAGTTTTATAAAAAACATCTATCAGTTAATATGAAAAACTATTTTCCAGATTTGGTTAGTTATAACAGATTTGTTGAGCTAATTCCTTCATCCATATCACTACTTCAAGCATTTTTAAAATTTATAATCAGCTTAAATAGTTTTATTTCCTTTGCTGACTCTACAAAACTGCCAATATGTCAAAATAGCAGAATACATTCTCACAAAGTATTTAAGGGATTGGCACAAAGAGGTAAAGATAGTGTTGGATGGTTTTATGGTTTCAAACTACATCTTGTTATCAATGAGAAGGGAGAGATACTTTCTTTTGATTTAACTGCTGGGAATGTAGATGATGGAAAGGCTTTAAAGAAAATGATTAAAAGCTTAAGAGGTAATTATTATAAAAATATTCGGTGATAGAGGTTATGTTTCACAGAAGCTGTCAGAGAAGTTTTTATCAGAAGGTATTGAGCTTATTGCTAAACCAAGAAAAAACATGAAATGTAGGATAATTTTATATACAAAAAGGGCATTGATAGAATCAGTAAATAATATTTTAAAAAATCGATTAAAGATAAATCACACGAGGCATAGGTTTCCTGTGAATTTTATAGCAAATTTGCTTCAGGTTTAGTTGCTTATCATTTTAGAGAAAACAAACCTGAGATTGATTTATTATCTCAATGTTAAAAGTAATATCCTTTTTATTGATTTAATTTCCGAACTGACGCTAAAATAAATAGAATGATTAAACCTTACATAGAGATACTTAAATACCTGTTTGAGAAAAGTAGATTTGTAAAAACAAGAGATTTACAGAGAGTTTTAGAAAATCAAGGACTGCTTACAAAATCCTATCACTCAAATAGAAGACTGCTACAAAAATATTTAGAAAACCTTGAGTATGAAGGATACATAATGAGAAGATACGAAAACATAAAAGGAAGGAAATCTCAAGAATGGAAAATAAACCCAAAAAGCTTTCCTAAAATTGTAGGTATATCTGAAAAGGAGTTTATATCACTTCTTATAACTACCAGCTTTATGCCAGATGATTACAAAAACTTAAGCTTTTTGTCTGATATACAGAATATTATTAACAGAACATATTTTGAAATTACAGACGAAAAAAGAGAGATTTTAGAAAATGCATTTAAATATGTTCCAGAGTTTCACGAAAAGTTTTCAAAAGATAAATTCCTATCTACTTGATAATATATTTAAAGGAATTTTGAAAAAGTATATCTGAAACTCTTATACAAAGACAAATGGCTAAAAGTAGCCCCTATAAAAATATTTTTGTATCAAGGAATTTTATATGTATCAGTAATAGATGAAAATAACAAGCACAAAATACTAAAATTTAGCTGTATAACAAACATAATAAAAACACAGGAAAAAGCCCAAGAATTTTTTATAAAAAAATACAGAAACCTAAACTTTGGATTTGAAGATGAAAAACCATTTGTTTTTGCAGTAGATATTCCAGATTGGTATTTAAGATGTGAGAACATTCAAACAACAAAGCTAATAAACACACAGTTTTATATAGAAGAAAACGGAGAATATATTAAAGTTTTTCTAATCGGTTATACCGGCTGGAGATTTCCATCAAGAATGTTTGTGCCACATATTGAAAAGATTTACAAACCAGATGAAGGAATATTAGAAACAGCAAAAAAGTTTAAAAAACAGATAAAACAGATAGACGAAAAAATTAGTTTTTCTTTAAATGAAAACTTAAAAAGGTTTAATGAGTTTTTAGACAATTTTAAGTATTACTTGGAGCAGAGGAAAGGTTATTAGAAGATTTTTAATAAAATATACTTTTGTCCCGATTGAAAAAAATTGCATTTTCGGGACAGTTGCTATAGTATGATATGACGTTATATTTAAAGAATAGTGTAATATAAATGAAAATTTTCGGGACAGAATAGTGGATGAAAAATTAATTGTAGAAAGGAAAAAACTGTTAGACAAATTAGGGTCAGTTCCAGAGCCTGTAATAGAAAATAAAGAATGGCTTTACCTGCTTGAAGAAGAAACGAGAAATTCTATACTTATAGAAGGATACTTTTTAAATGAGGAAGAGTTAGAACAGGCATTAGCAGGAAATAAACCTGTTTCTAAGTCTCAAGAAGAAGCAATTAAGTATTTTAAGACAGCAAAATTTATATATGGTCTTGCTTATGAAAATTTTAAATCAAATGAACTTTTGTTTGGTATTCCCTTAATCAGACAGATAAACAAAGAACTTGGTTTTAGCGGTGAATTTAGAAAAGAAAAAATTAAAATAGGAGGAGCAAAATTTGAACCTCCAGAAAACTATATAGAAGACTGGGTAAGAATTTATATTGATTATGTTCATAATTTAAATGAAAACTTTTTTAATAGATTGTGTGTATCACACGCATTTTTTGAAGAGATACATCCATTTATAGACGGAAACGGTAGAACTGGAAGGATACTTCTAAACTATATATTAATAAGCAACGGATATCCATTGGTTATAATAAAAGGCACTGATAAAAAGAAGCAGCTCTACTACAAAGGATTAGAAGAATTAGACAACCAGTTATCTGATTTATTTGTTAAATACGAAAATATACCACCTGATAAACAGGAAGTTTCCAAAAGTTAAAAGAAGCAAAATCAGATATTTTAAAAAAACTTATACTTGAAGCATTGAGAGAAAGCTTAGATAGACTAATAATTGCAAAACATAAAGAGAAAGGAGCAAAGCTTGAGCCTGTAAGTAAATTACTAAAAGGTTTAGGATACTCTCCAGAAAGCACAAGACAGTTAATAAAAAGAGGCAAGATAGTAGCTGTGAAAATAAAAAAAACATGGTATTCTACAGAAGATTTAATAACACTGTTCTTAGTTTCATATTAAATCCAGTTTATAGACACTCCCTTATCAAAGCTTTAAATCCTTATATATATCCTTCCTTCTTCCTACTCTCAGTATAAGAATTATCAGTTTATCATCTTCTACTTCAAAAATTGCTCTGATTTTTCTTGAAATCATGAATCTATAATAGCTATCGTATCCTTGCAGTTTCTTTACTTTTTTGTTTTTTGTAAAAGCTCAAAATTATCTGCAAGATATTTCAATTTTTCGGCTATAAAAACTCTCTCATCTACAGAAAACTTTTCTAAATCTTTTTCGGCAATTTCAGAAATAAGAAGCTTATACATCTATATTTAACCTTTTGAAAACTTCATCTGCTTCTTTTACTTTTATTTTGCCTTCTTTTATACCTTTACTTACTTTTTCTGCTATAATCCCATCAATATAATCAAGATAAAAGTCCAGAGCTTTTTCTACAATTTCACTTTGAGGAATTTTCAAAATTTTTGATATATTTTCCAACTCTTTAGCAAGACCTTCTTCCATACTTATTAATTTTTTAACTGTTGCCATTTAAGCCACCTTAAACATATGGAATTATATATCTAATATTATATCTGATTGTATATTAAATCAATGGTTATTTATCATTTAAACCCTAAAACAAATAAAACAGCTTCCTCTATAAGTTTTAATTCATTATCTGATAAAGAAACTATAGGATTCCCTATAATCCTACCCTTATCTATAGCCCTAATTTGCTCTATAACTACATCGCTGTCTTTTTCAAGTTTTCTTTTTTTGAAATTATAATTCTTAATGGGAACCATCTGTCCTTTAAATGAGTTGTTAAAGGAATAACCATTACTGTTGGTAAATCTTTTAAATAGATAGATTGAAATAGTATAACTGGTCTAATTTTGCTAATTTCAGAACCTTTTGCTGGATTTAACTTAGTTCAGATAAATCTCTCCTTTATTCAATAATATCCTCACTTAACATTTCGTATTCTTTAATTTCTTTCAAGTAGCTTTTATCTTTACTTAGCTGTTTTGCAAGTTTTTCCATTTTTTGATGAATTTTTTCTCTTTTTACTCTTTCTCCATACTCAATGACAGCTTCTCTAATTATTTGAGACTTTGGTTTACCCTGGCTTTTTAAGCTGAGATTATTCAGATATTCAAAAATTCCTCTTCAGTTTTTAATGTTATAGTTTTCATTGATTTATTCCTTAAAATTTTAATTAATTTATTACTTAAAATTATAAAACTTTAAGTTTAAATGTGTAAACTTTTCACAAAATTTCCTGTATATGGAATATTTCATTCTAAAAAAATCTATAAACTAAAATTCAAAACAGCTTCAGGAGGATTAAAATGAAAATCTTAAAAGGCTTAATTTTATTCACTGTTATTTTTTCTATTATGGCTTGCTCATCAAGAAACTCCAAAGTGCAGTGATAGTGAAACAAAAAGATTTAGTGATTAACATTGTAAAACAGCAGTTATCAAGGGTAGGTTTTGGTAATGACTTGAAAGCAAACTTGAAATGAAAGTTGAACATATAAGAACAATTGAATATCAGAAAAGTATTGATAAATATACCTGTAAAGCAAGAACTTATTATGAAAAATAAAAGAAAACAACCAACAACAGAGCTTTCCAATAACTTATACAGTCCAGAAAACAGATGACGGCAAGAGGTTTTATGTTGAGGTGTTTGGGTTGTAGTAGAATAATTAAAACTTTGGTTGGGGAGTTGTTTGAGATGTCGGATAATTCTAAAAATTTAGAACCTAAAAGGTTTTTAAAATTTGGGACGCTATTAAATGAGGAAATTAGAAATTCCAAACTTCAAAAGAGCCACTACGAATGGGAAAAGAGAAGAGTTAAACAGTTTATAAAAGATTTAGAGGAAGTTTTTAGAAAAGAATATTTAGAAAAAGGAAAACCCAACAATTTTGAATACTTAATTGGGAATATGGTTTTTCACAAAAACTCTAATGGAGAATATGAAATAGTAGATGGACAGCAAAGGATAGTTTCTTTAGGGATAATTTTTTATGTTCTGAATAAGAATGAAGACAACAACTTTCTTAAATTAAATCTTCAAAAGAAAACTCGGTTTTAAAACAGTTAAAAAAAATTTTGAAGTTGTAGAAAATCTTTTAAAAAACTACAATGAAAAAAATAGTTTCAAGGAATTTTTACAAAAAAATCTAATTGTTAATGCATTGATTACAGAAGATTTAGATTTTGCGTTTTTCTTGTTTTGACGCACATAATACAAAGAGGGAAGCCGATTAGACAGAAAGGATTTATTAAAAGTTCACACCATATAAGGCTTATTAAAAAGGAAAGATTTAAAGGAGTAGATTTGCCAGCCCCAAAAGTGGGAAAAATACGAAAAGGACAGGAAAGAGAAGACAGATAAACCCATAGATAAATTAAAACAAATCCTTCAGGATACCCATCAGTTGCAAAGAAAAGAGAGTAAAAGAGGTGAGCTTAAAGGTGAAAAGACCTTAGCAGAAAGTGATGTTTATAAAAGGGTTTTTATCTGAAGACGAAAGGATATAATTTAAACGATTACAATCAACCACCAATTTTTGAAGATTTTGAGTTTGATTTCAAGCAACAACTATTTTAAGGTTAAAAACAAAACCTTTAAGAACATATTCATTTTCAGACATCATTGTTGGTTATAAATATCTTCCTTTTGAAATCCCCCAATCTATAGAAGGGAGGAGAAAGATTACTTTACCACTTTATAATCAAGT
>JAUZSJ010000038.1 GCA_030949555.1 Persephonella sp.
ACTAGGCGGAGGAGGGCAAAGCAGCGGCACCAATGCATGTTTTAGGTGCTGGCGTGTGTTGATATAACGCAACTATAGGTAAAGAAACCAAAACCTGTTGATGACTGAATGAACTTGGTGGCCTCCAGAATGGCCATACGTCTACTTATGAGCTTTCCTTCCTGCTTCCTCATTTGCTTTCAGCTGACGAGTGGAGAGCAAAAGTGGGCTAAGAAAGAGGTCTGAAAAGATACCAGACAGACTTGAGAGGTCTGGATTTCGAAAGTATATACAACCCTTGTATGGATTAATCCAGACGGATTCAGATGGGATAGAAAGTTTCAAGGGATGAAAGAGCAAAAATGGAATTGACTGTTAAACCTGTCTCCAACATGGTCAGAAACAAACTGGTCCATGGATTACATACTACCCGCTTGGTCTTGCGGGAGAGAAGACACGACAAACCAGTTCCGCAGAAACAAAGCCTGAGAGATGGACTGCATTCAGACAGCCTGCTTCTTTAGAGTTGCACTTAAGAAAATGGGTGGAAACCAGAAAGTTCCATGGAGGGCAACATTAGGAAGCCTGCATAAGGAAGGCAGGTCTTGGTGAAGTATGGGAAGAAAACGAGGTCTTGGACAAATTGCAGCATGGGCAATAGTGACCCTGATGGGAAACTTGGGTATTAGAAGAGTACTGGGAGTCTAAGAAAATCCCTGGCCTGTCTCGCAAACAGAAGAATGTAGTATGACGCAAGCATATGGTACACCCTCCGAACTCCAGAGAAAGGTGCAGACAGACTTGGGAAACAACGCCAAGGTATGAATATATGAGAGACAGAGGGGCATGGACAGAAGAAACAGATGCTCTAGAATGTCCATGAAAGAGAAGTGCTACGGATCTCAGTGACCCAAAGTGCAATCACAAAGCGGAAGGACAGTGGATACCACTTCCATGATGTGGAGATTGACCCTGACAGCGGAGCAGTATGCTCCCAGCTTCATCAGTGAGCTGACAAATACCATTCCGATGAGACATACACTTGCTGTGAAAGTGGATGGAAAATTCCTGATACAGGCTGGCACACTCCTAACTGGTCATCTTAGAGTTCTACCAAAAAACATTTGTAGAGTTCGAACTGGCCAGAGTAAGGGTGCATCCCAATATATCCTCAAAAGACAGAGATTGCTGGATCGGTCAAAACCACTATTACATATCACAAATCATGTAGCCTACAACAAACTCATGTTATGAGTTATATGGTTGTAAGATAACGCATTTGGTCTCTAAAATCCTATATGTACATGGGCTATGCCATACAATATCCAGCACTTGTTTCTAAGTGCTAAATGCCAATGGCGAAGGAATCCTAGAACCACAACCCTGTGTGGATTTATGAATGGGGACGCAAAGTGAGACTTGTGCATAAAAGAGGGAGACCCTAACTGAAGTGTAAAGTTGTTGATACAGTCTCATGTGAATTGAAGTACGGCTACTTTGTTGGTATGGCGATGCCCACTCTATGCGCTACAAGACGCGAGTTCTTCAGCTCGCTACTCACCATTCAGGACGATGGAGTATGGTAAAAACTCTGTCAAGGTGGATGGATTCTTAATCAGGAATAGGGGTCACAATGAGTTATGAGTCTCAGCACCCTTGCAAGACATGAAGGAGCACCATGAAGGTGATGTGCGGTCTGTTAGATGGAAAGTACGGTGCTGTGTGCGGAACACATGATAGTAGAGGAAACACAGCGATGAAAGCTGGTTAAAAGTGGCCTCTATCCTGAGATGAACGAGAGACATTAAAGAGGTTTGGTGGAACGGGGCATCTGGGTGTACGGCAAATGCTGTCTTCCCAGCCAATCCTGACCCACTTCTGGGATGCACCGCCAAGTATCAAGAAAGTGCTCATTGAAAAGGTCAAGGACCCGACGACAGAATAGGTGATGTTGTGTGGTAAATATGGTGAAGCAAACATTTAAGGCTTTATCAGGCATGGAGAGATACAGCCTTACTAAGTGACTCAGCTCCTGGTCCAAATGGACTGTAAGAAGACCTAAATGGTTCCCAAGACCGTGGTATCCACATACAGACAGGCACACAGAATGCCTGAAGAACGATGAATAAAAACAGGGGGATATTCCTCCCTTTTTTGAGGTAAAAAGATGGAAGAAAAGCTGCAGGAACCACAGGTGTAAATTAACATGTATGGCCTTTTATCAAGGTTTTCATTGAGGAAAGTGATGTAGACACACTAAGGAAAATAAAAGAAAACCCAGACCTGTTAGAGCTACTACCCAAAAACAAAACAGTGGAAACTGTTTTTTGAGAAGTGGGCCTCAAAAACTGATAGAAGAAAGGAACCTGAATGTAGATTTGTACTTCACTGTGTTTCTTCTAAATGTTTATCCTTATGAACTGGGGCTTTTGTGAACGACCAGGGTTATGTAGACCCTTCTGTGACAAATCCTGCTCCTTATATTTTACAGAGAGCACGGATACTCTATTGACCTGAACGGAAACGAGACAGATCTGTCTCCAGACACACAGCTGCGTTGAGATGGAATTTGATGATGACACTGGCAAAGGGAAGAGCTGGAAGCTTCGTTAAAACAGGGGATACGTGCAGAAAGCCAGCCAGCTGCAGGAAATCCAGAAAAATTTCTTGAGGAACATCTTGCTAACTGGGGAGGTGGTGTATCTTCTGTCTGCAAAAAGATATGGCTGAAACCCCTTTCTATCAGGATGTTTCTGTGGAGCTTGCACTTGAGCTTTACACTCTGGTCCTGACTACGTGAAATGCTCTCTGAGGAACTTGGTAAGTTTGTCGGGATTGGCCTCGATAGGAGAAGATGTCTGTGAATAGATTAAGATTTAACTTCAGTGAGTGTAAGTCTGACGTTTCACTACAAAGACCCATCCTGCAACCTTTGTGTAAAAGTCTGTCCAGTGGAAGGAGCTGTGATACAGGAAAGATTACAGGAGTGCCAGTAAACAGTAAAAAGTGTGTCTCTGTTGGTGCCTGTGTAGGAGCGTGTCCCTCTGAAGCATTTTCTCTGTCAGGCTTTGATGTGGATGCTCATATTTAAAACCCTGAAGTTGAAGAGCCGCTGCTCAGCTGCAAGAAAATTCTACCCTGTCTCGTCTACTCTGTCTGTTGGAAGACGGTAGTGACCTGGGCTATAAACGGTGGCTCTGATGTTGTTTGATTGAGACAGGGGCAGTGCAAAGACTGTTTTATTGGAACCCTTTTTAGAAGAGTTAAATAAAAAGTAGATGAGGCAAGCTATATTCTTGAAAAGTTGGGGTAGAAAACAGAGCTATCATAGAGGATTGAAAAAGCAGCGCCAGAAGAAAAAAACAGTAGGCTAGAAAGAAGGTCTTTCCTGAAAAATTTTGGGAAAGGCGGCAGCAGGATTTTCACATTCTGGCTGCCTTTGATGCCTGGGTTTCTTCTTTAAGAAGAAGAAAAGAAGAAAAAGATAGTGCAGATAGTTGAAGATATAGGTTGATATGTAAAGGAGGAAAGAGATTTATTGATGCTCTAAACAGTCTAAACACGAGTCTTCAGCCGTGTAGAATTAGATGTTGACAGGGTTTCGCTTTACCTCTGACAAATGGATTGAAGGCAGCAGATGCACAAACTGCTCTATATTGTTATAACATCTGTCCTACAGGAGCACTGAAAGCAGGAGATGAGAGGCTGAAAATTCTGCTTCAGCCAAAGCTGTGTATCAAATGCAAGGTCTGTCACGAGGTATGCCCGGAGAACTGTCTTCACCTGAAAGAAATGCTAAATATGGAAACCTTCCTGAAAGAAACAGAAGTTCTTGCAGAGCATGTTATGATTCCATGTGAGGAATGTCTGGTGCCTTTTTCTTATAAGGGAGATACTGCTCTCTGTTCACGGTGCAGGCAGTTAGATGAGGAAATAAGAGACCTGCTTCAGATTGGGGAGTAGGTTAGTGTTTGACAACTTGATAATCTGTATGATTAATTATTAAAAATATAAAAATCATATTATTTTATCATAATGAGGAGGTCGGTGTTATGAGAAAGGTGGCAGGTTCGGTAGCACTAATTACGGCAGTTCTATCTGTCAGTGCTTTTGCAACCAATGGAGACAACATGATTGGAGTTTCTCCTGCATCCAGAGCGATGGGGGGACTGGGAACAGGGAATATGTCTTGAGCCTACAGACTCTATATTCAGAAATCCCGGGTGGCTTGGAAGACAGAAAGGATTTAACGTCAGCTTTGGTGGAATTCTGTTTATGCCCCATGTGAAGGCAAGGTCTAAAGGATACTGGGATACTAACGATGGAGACAATACAACAGGAGTTATAGCTGTAGATTCTGGTTATCAGACTTCTGATGCAGATACATTTGTTATCCCAGAGATTGCTATAACAAATCAGATAAATGACAGAGTAGTTATCGGTATTGGTGCTTATGGTGTTTCTGGTATGGGAGTAGATTACAGGGATAAAAATGGATTAAACAAAATGCATACAACACTTCAGTTTATGAGGATTGTGCCTGCAGTGGGGTATAAAGTAAATGAGAAGCTGGCTATTGGAGGAGCACTTCACCTTGCGTGGGGTTCTTTAGACTTGGGAGCTGTGATGGCATATGACGCTGACGGGGATGGAGCTCCAGGGACAACATGGAATGCTTCTGGAGGACAGTCTCAATCCTATGGTATAGGAGCTTCTATAGGCATTAATTACAAACCAATAGATAACATATGCCTTGGTTTTTATTATCAGTCTTCAGTCAAGATGAAATACAAAAATGTTTTTAAATCAACTCCAACATCTGATTTTGAAGACCTGAAACTTGAACAGCCTCAAGAAGCATCTGTTGGTATAGGATTCAGACCAATTCCCGAGCTAAAAGTTGGATTTGACGTGAGGTGGATTAACTGGTCTGATGCGGATGGATACAAACAGTTTAAATGGAAAGACCAGTGGGTTTTTGCTGTAGGTGGAGAGTATAAAGTTACACCAAGACTTGCCCTGAGAGCAGGGTATAACTATGGAAAATCTCCAATCAGGAGTAAGAGTAATTTAGATGCTGTAAATAGAAACAATTCAGTTCCAGATTTCAGTGGTAGATTTTCAGATTATGAGATAGAATGGTTTAATCTTATAGGTTTCCCTGCTATAACAGAGCATCACATTACCCTTGGATTTGGATACCAGTTTACAGAACATTTTACCCTGAATGCCTCCTACGTGAGAGCATTTGAGAAAAAGGTTGAATCAACAGCAATGGGTGGAGCTCTACTTGCTGGAGCCAAAAATGCTCAGGACTCAATAGGTGTCTCCTTAGACTGGAGCTTTTAATTATCAGGGGCTTTTGCCCCTCCCAAACAAAATCAGGAGGAACACATAATGAAAAGGGCAGGGATGATTTTTGTCTTGTTCATACTTTTTGTATCTTACGGATTCTCAGCACCAAGGTTTATGGACGAGAAATACGCAAAACAGTTCTGTCAGCTGTGGAACAAAACTCCAACGCTGACAGACGGTTTGTCAAAATGGTCTAAAAATATAAGTAAAAAGGGCTACAGGATAATCAGATTTTACAGACAGGACTGTGGAGGGGTGGAAAAAGCGGTAGAGATTCACATAGCACCAAAAGACAAAAAGGCAGTCTGCATATACGGAGGAAAAGCCACTCAGGAAAAACCTGATTTTTTAATGTATGCCACAGACAAAAACTGGAAGTCTTTAGCAAAAGGAGAGTTTGGTTTTTTAGGAATGGGAATTATGTCAAAAATGACTTTTCAGGGTTCAAAATGGGAAGCGATGCAGAATATGGGACCTTTTAAGGCATTTCTCCTCAATTTAGATAAAGTTCCCCACAGCATGGAATGTCCTTAAATCCTTGAGGGGTACGGCCCCTCCCAATTATTAATAAGTTCAACATTTTTCAATACATTTATAAATATTTCCAATTTGTAAAACCATCCAGTCAGTAATATTATCTTGAGTATTCAATATTAAAAGAGGTTTGTCAATTGGTAAAAATTGTTCCTGGTTTTGTTTTATCTGTTTTTATTTCTGTTATTTCCTTTTTTATATCAAATTTAGAGATTGTTAAAAAAACGGTAAATTTCAGTCCCCTGATTATAGCTATCCTGCTTGGTGTTGTTGTGGGAAACCTTTGGAAAATGCCTGAGAGTTTTAAGTCGGGAGTTATTTTTTCGCTGAAAAAGATTTTAAGAATTGCTATAGTGTTTTTAGGATTTAGACTGACGTTTCAAAATGTTCTGGAAGTTGGATTGGAAGGACTTATTGTTGATACAGTGATGTTGACATCTACATTCTTGTTTGGAGTATGGGTATCCCGTAAACTTTTTAATCTTGAGCCTGAGATGAGCTATCTTATTGCTTCAGGAAGTTCTATCTGTGGGGCATCGGCTGTTTTAGCAACAGCTCCAGTGGTTAGAAGTGAGATGCACCACGCAGCTATGGCTGTTGCAACTGTAACAATTTTTGGAACAACGTCCATGTTTGTTTATCCTCTGATTTATAATTTTTTTGGGAATTTCCTCGGTTTTGATGAGGTGTTATACGGAATATGGACTGGAGCAACAGTTCATGAGGTTGCTCAGGTTGTTGCTGCAGGTTTTGCCATATCAGACACGGCAGGAAACACTGCGACAATTGCAAAGCTTACAAGAGTTATGATGCTTGCACCACTACTTTTAGCTCTCAGCTTTTACCTTGCAAGAAAAAGTGCCGTTCATGGAACAGGTGTATCGTTAAGGGAGATTCCTGTTCCATATTTTGTTTTTGGATTTATAGCAATGGTTGGTGTAAATTCAATGCATATAATTCCTGAAGGTGTTGTTCATTACATAAGAGTTGTTGGTGGATTTTTGCTTACTGTTGCTATGGCTGCGATGGGACTGGAAACAAATGTTAGTAAAATGAAAGGCGCTGGAATGAAACCTATATATTCTGCGCTACTGATATTTATATTTCTGTTTTTTGTTGGGATAGCTACTGTGAAAATTACACATGCAGTGCTTGGATAAAAAGCCCCATAGAAAGGGGCTTTTATCAGTTAACTTCAGGCTCTATAACATCATCATCTGAGCCTTTTTTACTTTCTCCTGTTTGCTGTTGTCCTCCTCCTGACTGATACAGCTTCTGGGCTATCTTGTTTGCTATAGAAGTAACCTTTTCGATTGCTTTCTGTATCTTTTCTCTGCCGTTAGAAGCTATAGCATCTTTTCCCTTCCTTTATTGCCTCTTCTGCTTCCTTTTTTGTCCTCTTCGCTCAGTTTTCCTTCGTTCTCTTTTATCGTTTTTTCTAAGCTGTAAACTAATGCATCAAGCTGATTTCTCAGCTCAACAGTTTCCTGAAACTTTCTGTCTTCTTCTTCATGCTTTTTAGCCTCTTCAATAATCTTGTTAATTTCTTCCTCTGTCAGACCTGAGGACTGCTGAACAGTTATGGACTGGGACTCTTCCTGTCGCCTTGTCTGTAGCTGTAACGTGGAGTATTCCGTCAGCATCTATGTCAAAACATACCTCAATCTGTGGAACGCCCCTTGGAGCTGGTGGAATGTCTGTCAGGAAAAATCTACCTAAGGATTTGTTTTCTTTTGCCATCTTTCTTTCACCCTGAAGGACATGTATCTCAACCTGTGTCTGGTTGTCTGCAGCTGTGGTAAATATCTCACACTTTTTGGTTGGTATAGGAGTATTTCTTGGTATAAGGGTGGTCATCACGCCTCCAAGAGTTTCTATACCAAGTGAAAGAGGAGTAACGTCTATCAGAAGAACATCTTTTACCTCTCCTGCTAAAACTCCACCCTGAATTGCTGCACCTACTGCAACAACTTCGTCAGGGTTAACACCTTTGTGAGGTTCTTTTCCAAAAAACTCTTTTATTTTTTGCTGAACCAGAGGAATCCTTGTTGAACCACCAACCAATACAACGTCGTCAATATCCTGTGGAGTAAGTTTTGCTTCTTCAAGGGCTCTTTTTACTATTTCCATTGTTCTGTCAACGAGGTCTTTTATCATTTCTTCAAGTCTTGCTCTTGTGAGCTTTTTCTCAAGGTGAAGAGGCTGGTTTGTGTTAGGGTCTATTGTGATAAATGGTAGATTTATCTCAGTTTCCATTTTGAAAGAAAGTTCTTTCTTAGCCTGTTCGGCTGCTTCTTTCAGCCTCTGGAATGCTGTTTTATCGTTTCTCAGGTCTATTTCGTGTTCTTTTTTAAACTCATCAACGAGCCAGTTAACAATCCTTGCATCAACGTCTGCACCACCAAGGTGTGTATCACCATCAGATACTTTGACCTCTATTACTCCTTCTCCACCTTCAAGTATTGATACGTCAAATGTTCCTCCTCCAAAGTCGTAAACTAAGATTTTTACGTCAGATTTTTTATCCAGTCCATAAGCAAGGGCTGCTGCGGTAGGTTCGTTTATAATTCTTTTCACCTCTATTCCTGCTATTTTTCCTGCGTCCTTTGTCGCCTGTCTCTGTCTTTCGTTAAAGTAGGCAGGAACTGTGATGACTGCTTCTGTTATTTTCTCTCCAAGGTAGCTCTCTGCTGCTTCTTTCAGTTTTTTCAGTACCTGGGCTCCAACTTCCTCAGGTCTTACTACTTTCCCAGCATTAGGAACATCAAATGCTGCATCACCTTTTTCATCTGCAACAACCTTGTATGGAACGTGTTTTACTTCTTCCTGCACTTCATCAAACTTTCTTCCTATAAACCTTTTAGATTCATAAATAGTGTTTTGAGGGTCTAATACTGCTCTTCTTTTTGCAGGGTCTCCCACTAATATTTCTCCTTCTTTGGTCCACGAAACCACAGATGGAGTTGTTCTGAATCCTTCCTGATTAGCAATTACTATAGGTTCTCCACCAGACATTACAGAAACAACAGAGTTTGTTGTTCCAAGGTCTATTCCAATAACTTTACCCATCTTTCCACCTCCAGGTATGCTGTTTTATAAAAAATATAATATTTTAGTTAATTATTGTCAATAATTTTGATAACAGATAACATAAATTTAAACTTTAAATGAAAATGAAAAACTTACGAAAAGTTTTAAAAATTATGTTTCAGGGGAAAAGATGAAAATTGTATATATAAACTTTTATTCTCAGGATAACTCTTACAGGGCTGGAGCACTGATAACAGACATGAGCACAAAACCGGTTGAGTTCAGAGTAACTTCAAACCTGAATATAGGTAAACTGCAGGAAATACTATATGGAGAAGTATTGCAGGAAATTTTATACAGGGAGAGATTTACCATACAACTACTTAACTCCCTTCAGGAAGAATATGACATTGTCCTGACAAAAGAAAAAAATCTTTTATCAATAAGAAAGGAGATACAAAAACCTGTAGTCCACATCCAGAAATACGATCCTTTATGCCAGAAAACAGGCTGAGTCATAAGGTGGTAAACATACACGACAGGTATGAACCATTATATATAACAATCAGCAGAGAAGATGAGAGTAAGCTGGTTTCTATTTCCCACTCACTTCAGGAAATGTACAGGAATTTCAACATTATGGAGCCATTTAAAAGAATTGAAAATGCCATTAAATACATAATGGAGAATGAAGTTGAAGACAGAGCAGATATATGTATCAGATAATCTGGTAAGGGAACCTGAAATTAAAGTACAGCTTCTTTTTACTGATAAGGCTTACTGCTTTATATCGTCCAATCTTTTGAAGCAGATTCCTGAAGTGTCTAATTCTGGGACAGCGTTTACAAAAAAACTGGACATAAACAGAGTATTAAAAAAGAAAGATAAAAAGGATTACCGAAATTACTCTATATTTGACCTGCTTAAACCTATCCTTATGCCTTCTGTGGATTTTGAACTTCCTAAAGATATTCATTTCCCACATGAGCTTTTCAGCTACCAGATAGAGGGCATAAAGTTCCTGCTATCAAAGGAGTTTGCACTCCTTGCAGACCAGATGGGAACCGGAAAGACTGTTATGTCCACAACCGCAATGAGAATACTGTTTCTTCAGGGGAAGATAAAAAAAGCTGTTATAATTGTTCCATCCAATCTAATATCTGTCTGGGAAGAACATCTTACTGGATGGGCTCCTGAACTGATTTTTATAACTTTAAATGAGAACAAAAAAAGCCGTCATCTCCTCTATGACAAAGACAGTCATGTTTACCTTGTCAGTTACGATACACTGAAAAGTGATTACAAATTTTCAAAAAATCTGATTAAAAAGTTTTCCTCTAACATAGGCCTTGTAATACTTGATGAAGCCCATAACATAAAAAATCCCGAAGCTCTAAAAACGCGGGCAGTAAAATTTGTGGCTAAAAATTCAAAAATAAGATGGGCTCTCAGTGGTACTCCTTTACAGAACAATCTTAAGGAATTATTATCATTATATGAATTTCTGAATCCCCATTATGAGAAAAAGAAAAATCTAAACGAAGAGGAAGCACGGGAACTTATAAAACCTGTTATGCTCAGAAGACTGAAAAAAGATGTTTTGAAAGACCTGCCTGAAAAACTTCCTCCGGAGATTGAAAGGTTTGAGCTTTCTCCTCTCCAGAAGGCTGAGTATGAATACATATTAGGCAGAGAGACAGAAAGACTGATGGAGATTTATGACAGGTTCAAAGGAGAAAAAAACTTCAGATTTATCATGAGACAGAATGTTATCCAGTCCATTCAAAAACTCCGTCAGGTGTGCAACTTCCCATCTAAGAGTATAGAAAGCCCAAAAATGGAAAGACTTAGAGAGATGGTTATAGAGCTTATAAAAAACAGAGAAAAGGTTGTAGTATTTACAAACTTTGTTAAAGAGGGGGTTGAAAAAATAGTCAAAAATCTGTCCTTTTATGTTAATCCAAAAAGTATCGTTTCCTATCACGGAAAGATGAATGAAAAAGAAAAGAAGAAAGCTGTCAGGAAATTCCGGGAGGAGGAAAATGTGTATGTATTTGTTGCAACAATTACAGCAGCAGGAGAAGGTCTTACACTTGTAGAGTCAAGCTATGCAGTATTTTTTGACCTTCACTGGAATCCTGCAAAGATGTGGCAGGCAGAGGATAGAATTCACAGAATAGGACAGAAAAGTAAAGTTAATATATATAGCTTTGTTATGAAGGATACAGTTGAGGAGAAAATCCTCCAGAAGATAAATGAGAAAAAAGCACTAATCAGCAGTGTTATGGATGGTATAGAAAGAAAAGAAGAAGAAATAATAACAGTTGATGAGCTTCTTGATATGGTAGGCTTAGCAACATAAGGAGGGGTGGTCATGCACCACAGAAATAAGGTTTATCCAAAAAATATAGAGTCTCCATTTAAGCCTGACGAGATATTTTTTTCAACAACAAATCTGAAAGGAATTATACTGGCAGGAAACAATGTTTTTTATAGAACAAGTAAATACTCGAAGGAAGAGCTTATCGGTGCTCCCCACAACATTATCAGACATCCAGACATGCCCCGCATAATATTTAAACTGCTCTGGGATTATATAAAGTCAGGAAAACCTATCGTTGCCTATGTGAAAAACATGGCAAAGGACGGCAGTTATTACTGGGTTCTTGCTACAGTGATGCCTGTTAAAGATGACGAAGGGCATACAAAAAAGTATCTTTCAGTAAGAATAAAACCAACAACAGAGTATCTTGACCTGATTAGCAGAATTTACAAACAGCTTTTAGAAGAAGAAAAAAAAGGAGGTATGGAAGCATCTTACCAGAGATTATTAGAAGAGCTTAAAAAATATGGATATCAAGATTATGACCAGTTTATGGCAGATATCCTTTCAAAAGAACTGGAATCAAAAAAGGATATATTAAAAGTGGAAGATATTGAGGGATTTGTAGACAGTACAGATTTCAGCAAAATAGTGAGAGGTATATTTAATTTAGCAAAAAAACTTGACAATACATACAGCAGTATATACAGAAAAATAAATATTTTTAATAACTTCTCACATATACTTGAAGAAAAGTCAGAAAACATATTTAGACTGACAGATTATATAAGACTTATATCCCTTAATTCTTCAGTTGAGTCTTTTAAGCTTGGGAGTAAAGGGGCTTCCTTTTCTGTTCTGTCAGCTGAGATGAGGAAGAATTCAGAGATGGGAAACAGAATCATAAACGATATGAAAGGTCTTACAACAAAGATAATGGAAAAAATAGAACATATGGTTGTACTTATCAATATATCAAGGCTTCAGGTTATTGCTATAACAAAGTTTATAAGGGCGGTTTTGGAAGATCTAAAAAAAGGTACCTTTAACAGCGAAGAAGAGCAGGAGTTTCAGATAAATGTTCAGGATTTACTTCAGCTTCTCAGGAATTATTCTGAAGAGGTTGTTCAATACTCTGGAGATATTATGGAGCTGTTAGATAATATAGATGATTATATGAAGAGACTAAAGATATTGATAAAAAGGCTGGAGTTTCTGTACCTCAACGGTATGGTTGAATCTGCGCATCACACTGAAACAAGTTTTTCTATAATATTCGCAGAAGTAAACAAACTGGTTGAGTCTACAAGAAAAGTGCTGACAGACCTTCATACACCATTATTTGATGTTATCCAGAAAAATAAAGAACTAAAAATGAAGTTTAAAGAAGAGGTTGATACTGTTGTGAAAAAATGTATTATCATCTTAATCAGATATCTGAGAGGGTGGCAGATTGACAGGTTATATCACAGTGTTTGTTACGTGCCCTGATAAAAATGTAGGAAAAAAAATTGCGAAATCTCTTGTTGAGGAGAAACTTGCAGCCTGCGTAAACATTATTGACGGTCTGAACTCTATTTATTACTGGCAGGGAAAGATAGAAGATGATAATGAATCTCTCCTGCATAATACATAAAGACACGGACGACCATGACGTTAGAAGCGCTTATCAAGAATTATCATCCGGCTTGCACTGTGCCGGAGATTATCCGCAATGCCAATAATGCAAAAGGCTCTACAGAATATCTTGACTGATTGATGAAACTTTTGAGCAGGCGCAAAGGTGGGAAATACTGATTTTTCTTATTCCTTTGGCGGTTTTTGTTCTTCTCAGTATTTTTGCAGGGAGGACTCTTTATATTTTATTTATTTAAAATTCTGGGAGGGACGGGTATGGCACCGCTCCAATAACTAGTGTTAGCAAT
>JAUZSJ010000039.1 GCA_030949555.1 Persephonella sp.
GAATTATCACCCCTATAGGTTCAAACCTGTTAATTCCTTCTTTAAGATATTTGACTTCTATACAGAGCAGGTGGGTTTGTAAGGATTTTATCAGCTGTCTTATCCACATTAATGGTATGAATAACATCCCATCCGTGGCTCTATCTCCCTCTATCAGCTTTGAGTCGACATTCTCAAATGAGCACTTTGTTTATCGCCACATAGTAGTATCCTTTTCTCATACTGAACAAAGTCTTCATAACTGAAAGCACAGGGGAGAAAATTATAAAGAATACCGCCATCCAACAATCTCATGGTTGCACCTCCATCTTCATGAGAGTCCAATTTTAAACATGATTATCTGATAACATTTAAGCTATGTCTGAAATCATAAACTGGGCATATAATATCTATCTCAGGAGGTTTTTGATGAGCGAAAAAGGACAGGAAGCACTTAAAAGGGCTTTAGCAGGTAAGACCCGAATAATCCGTTAGGATTGTATGGTCTGGCTTTAGGAGCTGTTTAAAGAAAAGAGGTATGACGAAGCAATACTGTATCTACACAGATATCTTGATATCCATGAAGATGAAGGAGCAGCATACAGACTGTTAGCCCAGTCTTATCTGAATATTGGGGATGTGGAAAAGGCTATTGAATACAATACCAGAAAGGTATAGAGCAGGCAAAGCAGTTCAACCACCAATCTATGGTTGAGGAGTTCAGTCAGGAAATACAAAATCTGAAAGGTATGCTGTAGGTGAAAGTCTTAGTAATCAGATTATCATCACTTGGAGATGTTATTCTATCGTCAGTAGTGCTCACACCTCTATACGAAAAGGGATTTGAGATAGATTTTTTAACACTTAAACCTTTCCATCAGCTCTTCTGGAAAGATTACAGGATTAATAAAGTTATACATGCTGATAAAAAGAGCTGACCCGGAGTAAAAAATATAAAAAATTTTACCTCCCAGCTTGAAAAGTACGACTGCATTATAGACCTCCACTCAAATCTCAGGTCTGTGCTCATAACAAAATTTTTGAAAGGAAAAGTTCTGAGATACAGAAAAAAAAGTGTTCTCAGAAGGGCATGCCACAACAGCATTATTTAGAAAGTTTTTAAGAAAGCCCTTCAATGTGTTAGAAGGATACATAGATGTAATAGCACCGCTGGGAGTAGAAAAAGGAAAACACCGACCACGTATTATACTGACCAGAGAAGAAATCGTCAGTGTAAGAAAAAAATTGCCTGAAAAGTTTATCGTTATAGGAGCAGGGGCAAGATACAGGAATAAGTCATATCCGTTTTTTGACAGAGTTTCCCAGAAACTGTTAAAGAAAGGTTTCCCTGTTGTTTTAATAGGCGATAAAAAAGACAGAGATGTAGATAAAAGCAGCTATCCTGAAGAGGTTATTGACCTGAGAGGAAAACTATCCCTTAAGAGAGAGCCTGTCAGTTATATCTAATGCGCTGTTAACCATCAGTAATGACTCAGCTGTTGCCCATATGTCAAGAGCCGTAAATACACCTGTTCTTATGATATACGGAGCAACTCATCCATTCTTCGGTTTCTATCCATTTCCTGATGAGGGAAGCTTACATCCTCAAAAATATCAGCTGTCAGCCATGTGACCTCCACGGTAAAAAAAGCTGTAAGTTAAAAACATTAGAATGCCTTAACATACCACCAGAGGAAGTGGTGAGCAGGTCTCTGAATATGCTAAAAAAAAGTTTATAATATTAAAAACTTTAAGGGGGATTTAATGGAAAAGAAAAAGGTTCCTTTAGAGAAGGATGTTGATATAGAGTTTGAGTATAAAGTGTATATGTTTTACGACTTTCTGAAAAAAAATATAAAGCTGGTTATAACAGGCATAGTAATACTTATCCTTATTATTGCCACGTATTTTTACTACAGACATTCTCAGGAACAGCTTCTAAACAACAGCTCTGTCGCACTGTACAGAATACAGAAAGCATTCAGTTCAAAAAATTTTGATGATGCAGAAAAATTGATAAATCAGTTCAAAAATAAATATCCAGACTCTCCTTTTATCAAAGTAGCCCTTGCCTATGAGATTCTAATAAAAAGAGAGAAAAACAGCATAAAGCCTGAAGATTTAAACAGACTGCAGGTGAGAGTAAACTCAAAGCAGTTAAATGCCGGATTAACAGAGTACAGAGCATATATCTATTACAAAAACAAAGAATATGGAAAGACACTGGGGATAATCAGAAATATAGACCAGAGATACTACAACTACATATCAGCACTGACTCTAAAAGGCTTTACATTAAAGCATTCAGGAAAAGAGAAAGAATCTGCAAACACATTTAATCAGGTTTTTCAACTTTCAAAATATGAATACTTTAAACTTTTAGCAAAAGAAAACATGTAGGAGGATATGATGGAAAAAAGGGAAAAGCTATATGAAGGAAAGGCAAAAATTATATATGCAACAAACGAGCCTGATAAAGTTATAGCCCACTATAAAGACTCTGCCACTGCCTTTGATGCTGTTAAGAAAGCCACAATAAAAGGGAAAGGAGTTCTTAACAACATCATCGCTTCATTCTTCTTTCAGATGCTAAACGAAAAAGGTATTCCAACACACTTTATTAAAAAGCTGTCAGACAGAGAGATGCTGATTTACAGGGTGGAAATAATACCTGTTGAGGTTGTGGTAAGGAATATTGCAGCTGGCAGTATAGTAAAGAGATTAGGTATTCCTAAAAATACTGAATTTAAGCCTCCGCTTGTAGAGTTTTACCTGAAAGATGATGAGCTCCACGACCCTATAATATGTGAACAGCACATATATGCTATGAACCTTGCAAAACCTGAAGAGGTTCGGAAGATGAAAGAGCTGGCACTGAAGGTTAACGAAATACTGAAGGAGTTTATGGAAAAGCAGGGTGTAATACTTGTTGACTTTAAGTTAGAGTTTGGAAGAAAAGACGGTGAAATACTGCTTGCAGATGAGATATCCCCTGATACATGCAGGTTCTGGGACGCAAAAACAGGGGAAAGCCTTGATAAGGATAGATTTAGATTTGACCTTGGAGACCTTATTGAAGGATACAAAAAGATATTAGAAAAGATAGAGAAAAATCCGTAGAGGGAGAAGATGAAAAAAGTAAAGAAAGCGGTTATTCCTGTAGCAGGATTTGGAACAAGGTTTCTGCCGGCAACAAAGGCAACACCAAAAGAGATGATGCCAATTGTTGACAAACCTATAATCCAGTACATAGTGGAAGAGGCTGTTGCCTCTGGTATTGATACAGTAATATTTGTTACAGGAAGACACAAAAGGGCTATTGAAGACCATTTTGATTATGCTCCTGAGCTTGAGTATGCCCTCACAAAAAATGGAAAGGAAGAGTATGTGAATATTATCAGAGAAATCTCAGACATGGCAGACTTTGTTTACATAAGACAGAAAGAGCAGTTAGGTCTGGGACATGCCATCCTGATGGCAGAGTATGTGATAGGAGACGAGCCCTTTGCCGTTTTGTTAGGAGACGAGCTGATAATCAACAGGGAAAATCCCGGAATAAAACAGCTGATAGATGTTTATACAAAGTTTGGAAAATCTGTTTTAGGAACAACAGAAGTTCCTGAGGAGGAAACGTACAAATACGGTATTGTTGAGGGAACATTTATAGAAGAAAATATCAGACTTGTTAACTACCTGGTGGAAAAACCTGAGCCTGAAGAAGCCCCATCAACATCTGCTATTATTGGAAGATACATCCTTACCCCTAACATATTTGACGCTCTGAAGAGAACACCATTTGGGAAAGGGGGGGAACTTCAGCTCACAGATGCACTGATGACCCTCAGAAAAGATGAGGTCGTATACTCAAAAGATATTGAGGGAAAAAGACACGACACAGGAAACAAATTAGGTTATATAAAAGCAATTATAGATTTTGCCCTTGAAAGGGAAGACACGAAGGAGTTTGTGAAACAGCTGATTATCAGTAAGGCAAAGGAACTTGAGAAATAAGAAGTTCAGAGCAAAAAAAAGATTTGGTCAGCATATCCTTATCTCAGAAGGTGTTATAAAAAAGATAACTGAAGAAATCCAGATAACACCTGAAGATACTGTTATTGAGATAGGCGTAGGAACAGGACAGCTGACAGAAGAACTGTTAAAAATCCAAAAATCCTTTACGGAATAGAGATAGACCCTGAAACATATCCAATCATAGAACAGAAATTCGCCAGTTATAAAAACTTTACTCTTATAAAGAAAGATTTTTTTGATGTAAATTTACGCCAGCTTTCAGGAGGAAAAAAGATAAAAATTGTTGGGAATCTGCCTTACAATGTTGCTTCACTTATACTGGTAAACATGCCTTTCTATTTAGACATTATAAACTTCTGTGTTTTTATGCTACAGAAAGAAGTAGCAGAAAAACTGACAGCAAAAACAGGAACCAAATCATACACATTCCTGACTGTTTTTTTAAACACATGCTGATATCCACTACATTATGAGCGTTCCGCCAAGATTTTTCAGACCACCTCCAAAAGTAACATCTGCTGTTGTGAAGATGATTCCTCAAAGGGAGATACCTTCCTTTGATGTAAAAGGCTTTAAAAACTTTGTGTCCAGGCTGTTTCACGGAAGGAGAAAGATGCTTCGCTCAAAGATAGATGAAAAGCTGTTAAAAAAGGCAGGTATCAATCCTGAAAACAGGGTTGAACAGCTTCAGATTTCAGATTTCATAAAACTATACGCCGAATACCTTGAAGGCAAACATAAAAGCAAAAACTAAAACAGCAGAGTTAAGGGCAAATCTGAAAGGCTTCTGAGGAAGATACGGAGAAATCAATGAACCTAATATAACGCCAAATATTCCTCCATATAAAAGTCCTGTAAGCACATCCAAATTAACTCCTCCCATAGACAGATGTATGCCACCTGCAAACAGACTCAGAATAAATCCATGAACAATGTCTGTTCCTATAATCTTTGATGGGTTCATTGGACACAGAGCAAGGAGAATAGAGGCAACAATAACTCCAGCTCCGATAGAGGTAAAACCTATATCAAATCCAACAATAAATCCTATCAACGGTATTACAGCTGGCCTGCTCCTTATGTCAAAATTTACAATCTTCTCGTTTTTTGTGAACATTCTGTAATAGGAAAAACAGCAGGAAGATATTATCATTATAAGGACAAAAACAGACACAACCTTTGATGCAAGTTCAGCATTAACCTTAAAAAAGTAATGAAATGCATAGCTACCAAAAAGTGAGCCGGGAATACTACCAAGGGCTAAAAGAGTTGACAGTCTGACGCATATGAGACCTCTATATATGTATATGGCAGAGGCAAAAATCTTTGTAATTGCTGAAAAAAGGAGGCTCGTTCCCACTGCAGAAGCAATGGGAACCCCCATGAGCAGAGTAAGGGCAGGTGTCGTCAGCATTCCCCCTCCAATCCCTGTAACACCTATAACCAGTCCCAGTATAAGACCAAGTGCCAAGAGCTCCATCTACTCTTTCTCTGTAAATGTGTGAAGTCCACACTCTAACTTTCCTTTGCCAGCCCACCTGCCAGCCCGTTCATCTTCCCCTTCTTTTACAGGTCTCGTGCAGGGGGCACAGCCTATACTGAGGTAGCTTTTATCATACAGTGGATTGTAAGGAAGATTGTGCTGGTAAACATAGTTCCACACATCCTTTCTTTTCCAGTCGGCAACAGGATTAACCTTAAGTATCTCTCTTCCTGAAGGTAATCTGTGTATCTCCACCTTTCCAATATTTGCTCTGGTGGGAGACTGGTCTCTCCTCATACCTGTTATCCATACATCCAATCCTTCCAGAGCCCTTTTTAAAGGTTTAACCTTCCTTATCTGACAGCATTTATCTGGGTCCCTTTCATAAAGCTTTTCTCCATAGAGATTTATCTGCTCTTCAACTGTTATCTCTGGTTTTATCACCTTAAGGTTTATATTCCACTCTTTTTTTATCCTTTCCACAAGCTGATATGTTTCAATAAAATGGTAATCTGTGTCTATAAATATAATCAGTGCGTCAGGTTTTATATTTTTAATCATGTGAATGATAGACACATCCTCTGCACTGAATGATGAAGTAAAACCAACATTGCTGAAGTTTTCATAAACCCATTTCAAAAGCTCCTGTGCAGGTAGATTTTCAAAATAATCACTTCTTTCTTTAACAAACTCTTTTGTGAACATCTTTTCCTCCTTTATAGCTGGTATATATTTCTGTAATTTAGATAATCACTGTATCTCTGGATATTTTTCAGTATCTGTCTGTAATCGTATCTGCTAAACATCTCTTTTGACACTTCAAAACCTTCTTTTAACTCATTCACCTTTCCTTTCAACATTAAAAGCAGCCCGCTGTTTATATGGAGAAGATTTTCATAATCTGTTAGCTGTTTTGACAGTAGTTTATCTATAAACTCTAAATGTTCTTCAAGACTAAGTTTTCTATAAGCAAAACCCTTTGCTTTAAACCTTGACAGGTCTACTTCTACAGTTTTTCTCCAACAAAGACAGTTCCAGAAGATACAACATCAGGGGTTCCTTCTCTATCCACAACAACAGCTGTTTTTCTGTACCTTCCTTCTAAAAAACTGCGATAAAACTCTACTTCCCTTTCATTACATACACCGTAGATTACATAATCAGAAGAAACAGGATTGAAAAATCTCTCTGCATAGAAAAATATGTCTCTTATATTAAGCTCAAACCTGACTCTGTTTATCCTTGAAATCTCAGGCAGAAACAGTTCTCTATTGAAGAATGATATATTTAGATTTTTCAAAAAGTCATAACTGTCTTCCACTGTTAAGGGAGATATATTCAGATAGTCAAAGATATCTTTTGTTGACGGATGGGGAAGATTTTCCCCGTGAAACACCACTTTTATACTGCTGTCCGGGAGCAAAGATAGAACAACAGAAGCAGGAATAAGAAAGTAAGGAGAAAACCTTTTTCTCCTGTAGGGATACGCAATCTCTATACTTTCTCTGAACTTCAGAGTATTCTTTTTAAATCTGTCAATTACAGGAAATACTTTT
This sequence comes from Persephonella sp., assembly GCA_030949555.1. Taxonomy (GTDB): domain Bacteria; phylum Aquificota; class Aquificia; order Aquificales; family Hydrogenothermaceae; genus Persephonella_A. The sequence goes on from JAUZSJ010000039.1 coordinate 7,051, forward strand.
CTGTAAAGCTCAGGATTCTTTTTGTGTTTCAGGCAGACAAGTGCTGCTGACATTTTTACGTCAGAAATCTCCCCTTTCAGCATGCTCTCAACCAGCTGTCTAATATTCCCTGATAAATTCTTTTCTTTCTTACCGAACACAGGACGGACAAATCTGCTTCCCATTTTCAAAACCTCCTTCTATCCTAAATATACTATTAGCAAGCTCTGTGCCAAAAAATAAGCCCCTGAAAAACAACAACTTTTAACTGAAAAAATTTAAAACTGGTCAAAAATTAACCAGAAAGAAGATTTTTTATACATTCTGCATGGTGTATAGAAATAAGTAGTTGAAAAATAAAAACTTATCATTTGGCATGGCTGTTGCTTAATAAAAGAACAAAAAAGGAGGTTTTTATATGGTACAGCCCCACGGTGGAAAACTGGTAAACAGGATGGCTTCTGAAGAAGAGAAAAATTTTTATCTTTCACAGAACCTGAAAAAGGTTTTCATTGAAAAAGATGAAGCATTAGATGCAGAAAAGATAGCAATAGGTAGTTTTTCCCCTCTTGAAGGCTTCATGACAGAGAAAGAACTGCTATCTGTATGTAGAGAGATGAAACTTCCCAGTGGTCACATCTGGTCAATACCAATAATTATCCAGATTGATGATATATCTCAGATAAAAAATGAAGAAAAGGTGCTCCTTGTTGATAAGACAGACAACAAACCTATAGCAGTTCTTAATGTTGAGGATATATACAGACTAAATAAAAAAGAGATAGCAAACACTGTCTTTGGAACATTAGACGAGAATCATCCAGGAGTAAAAAGAGTTTATCAGAAACGGTGATTATGCATTAGGAGGAAAGATTACCCTTCTGAACAGACCTGAGTTTCCTAATAAGGAGTACGAGCTTGACCCGTAGAAACAAGGGAGATTTTCAGAGAGAGAGGCTGGAAAACTGTTGTGGCTTTCCAGACAAGAAATGCTCCCCACAGGGCACACGAATACCTTCACAGATTAGGAATGGAGATAGGAGATGGACTGTTTATACACCCTATAATCGGTCTGAAAAAAGAGGGTGATTTTGACAGCAGAACAATTATTCAGGCATATCAGGTTCTTATAAACAGCTATTATCCCCATAGCAAAGTGCTCCTTACTGGACTTTCAACATCAATGAGATATGCAGGTCCCAGAGAAGCAGTATTCCATGCAATAGTCAGAAAAAATTACGGAGCTACTCACTTTTTGGTAGGAAGAGACCATGCAGGTGTTGGAGATTATTACGACCCTTTCGCTGCCCACAAAATATTTGAGGAAATTCCTGACATCGGAATACAGATTATAAAGTTTTACAACGTTTTTTACTGCAGTAAATGTGAAGGTATTGTGTCTGAAAATACCTGCTCCCATCCAGAGAAGTTTATAACAAAAATCAGTATGACAAAGATAAGAAAGATGCTTTCAGAAGGGAAAAAACCACCAAAGGAGATACTCCGGGAAGAAGTCTCTCAATTTTTAATTGAAAATTTCTACCTTATAACGGAGGATTACAGATGATAAAGAACGGTATATACAGAGATTATTTGAAAGACATAGAGGAGTTTAACAGACTTTACGCAGAATATCTGAGGGGAGAAGCCTTTGAAAGTGATTTTAAGAACTTCAGGTTAACAAACGGTATATATGGACAGAGGCAGAAAGACTTCCATATGGTAAGGATAAAAATACCTGCAGGAGTTTTAACCCCTGCCCAAATATATACAGTAGCAGATATTGGAGACAGATACTCTAATGGAGTAGCACATATTACAACAAGACAGGACATTCAGTTTCACTGGATAAAATTAGAAAATGTTCCAGAGATTATAAAAACTGTCAACGAAGCAGGCCTGACCACAAAAGATGATATGGTAACACACTGAGAAATATAACAGTAAGTTATCTATCAGGGGTATGTCCTGAAGAGATTATTGAGGTTGAAAGAGTTGGAGTAAAACTGACAGAAATGCTGATAGGTAAATATGAAAATCTCCCCCGTAAGTTTAAGATTGGTTTTTCATGCTGTGAAAAGCACAGCTTTCTAATCCCATTTAACGACATAGGGTTTGTTCCTGTGCTAAAAGATGGTAAAGTGGGATTTAAAGTCTATATAGGTGGAGGCCTGGGAGACAGGCCGAAGTATGCTTTTGAATACACAGATTTTCTTCCTGTAGAACAGCTCCTCCTTTGTACAGTCTGTAATGGACATTTTTGACCAGTATGGAGACAGAAAACAGAAGACATAATAGACTACAAGTTCCTTATTGAAAAGTTAGGAAAAGAGAAATTTCTTTCCCTGATAGAGGAGCAGATAAATAAAAACAGCAAGAATTACATACCTTTTCAGTGCGACTCTCCTGTTCACCAACCTTCCCGGATAGATACAGACTTTCCAGTATCCTCAGACACAGAAAAAAATTTATGGTTGAAAACAAACGTTATACCTCAGAAACAGAAAAATCTTTTTACAGTTATTGTTAAACTGAAGTTAGGAAACATAACAACAGGTAAGCTGAGAGAAATAGGAAATATTGCAGAAAAGCTCTCTCTCACAGTAAAAACAACACATGACCAGAATATAGCTCTGTTGAATATTCATAGAGACATCTTAGATGAAGTTTACAGCCAGCTAAAAGAGATTTCCCTTGCAGATTTTGGAGCATCAACATACTTAGATATCACAGCCTGCCCCGGTTCAGAGACATGCAGCCTCGGAATAACTTCATCAAGAGACCTTGCAAGAGCAATACAGGAAAGACTTCCCACAGACAGCAGTTCAGTAGAAAAACTAAAAATGTAACGATAAAGGTAAGCGGATGTCCCAACTCCTGCGCCCATCACCATGTTGCATCTATAGGGCCTTCACGGAATAGCGATGAAGGTTGAGGACAGACTCATACCTGCCTACGTTATACATTTAGGAGGAAATGGCAGTCTCACAAAGCAGAAAATAGGTTATACAGGTATAAAAATACCTGCTAAAAATGTTCCAGATGCTGTTGTTTATCTTCTTGAAAGCTATCTAAATGAAAGTAAAGAGAATGAAAGTTTTGAAGATTTTGTTGAAAGAACAGGCATTCAGGAATTAAACAGTAGGCTTGAGAAGTTTAAGGAGTTTTACAGGGAAGAGCCTTACAATTACGACTGGGGTTCAGACAGAGAGTTTTCACTGGAAGACATAGGGAAGGGAGAGTGTGCAGGAATTATCGCAGACAGAGTGAGGAAGCATTAAAAGAGGGAGAAAGGTTAATAAAACAGGCAGAGACCCACATAAACAGGGGATATCCAGAAGACAGCATCCACCATATAGAAAAGGCTGTCGACATTATATCAGAAGGACTTCTGATACCATTTGGTATAAAAGCATCAGGAAAAGACGCAAGGGAAAAATTTATAGAAGAGATTATAGGAAGAAACCTTGTAGACAGAAGATTTGTGGCCCTCACTCTTCAGGAAACTTATCCAGCATAAATGAACTGTTAGAAATCTCAAAACAGTTTTATCAGCAGTCAAAAAATGCATACCTGAAACTGAGAAAACAGACAGAAGAGAAAAAAGAAAAAAAAGAAGAGGAAAAGGCACGGAAAGAAGTTCTTGACCTTAGAGGTGTAGAATGTCCTTTTAACTACGTTAAGGCAAAGTACAAACTCAGAGAAATGGAGACAGGCTCTATACTGGTTATCATAATAGACGGTGAAGAGTCCATAAAAAGCGTTCCCCAGAGCTTGAGGGATGATGGACACGAAATTATTGACATTCAGGAAGAAGACAGCAGTTATGTTGTTGTAGTAAGGAAAAGATAGCTTTGTTAAAAGTATAATTTTTATATATAATACTCTTAAAAGAGAGAGTATATAAACGGAAAGAGTTATGAGAAAAATATTCTTTATACTTATTGCGCTGTTCCCTGTTATAGCATTTAGCTTTCCTTTCAACCATATGGGAGAGGGGAACACCGATATGCCTCTAAATATACAGGAAAACAGTCCTTCAGAACAGATGATGGGCTGTATAGGAGACTGTGCAGCCTGTCATTCTTTGACCCCAATTGAAGCTCAGTCAATTCTTAAACAGAAGTTTGACGTTAAAAAGATTCTGTCTATTGCAATTAAAAACGGATATTTTGAGATAGAGTATGAAACGTCAGAGGGAGAGAAAGAAAGAATCAATCTGTTTTTCAGCAAAGACAAAGCCTGCAGGGAAATAATACATCTTAACGAATAAAATTTCCGGGGGTCATCATGGAAAGTGCAAACTTCATTCAAAGGTCTATCATCAATAAGATACTGCTTAGTTACCATTGACTGGAGCTGTTATTGTATCTATTAGTGCGGTACTGGTATTTTCTGTGGATTTTTTGCCAGTGAAGGAACATATCATTTATTAGAAAATGTGCTGGACTATGCAAAAACCCATCCAGCAACATTTGCCATTTTCCTCGGGTTTCTGACATTTCAGGCATCACTCATACCTATTGTTATGACATACTTTCTTTTAAGGAAAGAAATTATTGACCCTTTACATGAGATAGCAGACAGGATGGAAAAGATATCTATGGGCGAGCTGGATGAAGAAATACAGGTTAAAAGAAAGGATGAGATTGGACATCTTCAGGAATCTTTGAGAGAATGCGTATGAGCCTGAAACTGATAATAGACAGACTGGAGAGTGAAGAAGTCTGATTGGGTTTTAATCACGGCTGGTTAAATTTTATACAGATACATGTACAACACATACAGTCTGCTAAAAAAATTTTATTCTTATCAGTAATTTATCACTTTGGCACATTTATTGATTAAGACCTCCTGAAAAAATTAAGAGGAGGTCTCAGCCATGAAAAGACAATTTTTGGCTTTACTACTGTCTGTATTTATCTTTTCAACTGCATTTTCTCAGGAAAAACTCACCGTTGTTTATCTGTATCATAAGGACAGTCCATACTATGAAAAGATAAACAACAAAATCCTGAAGAACAAATATTCTTGCCAAAAGAATAAAGAAAAATTTCCTGTTTTCCAAAATTATGATAGGAACTGAAGCATCAAAAATATTTGCAAAGAGATATAAGATTGAAGAAAAAGAAGGGGTTTATTTCATAGACCCTTCATCTAACACTATCCTGTACAGATTTACTGACCTTAACAAACCCTGCAAGTGTGCAAATCTGATTAATTATTTCTCACGGAAATTATACAGAAAAGGAATACACCCAGACAGATATTTGGAGATGGCAGAAAAGATAGGTGCATACAGAGTAAAAACAAGAGAAGATTATCTGTTCTAAGGGGGCTTGAGAAGTTCCCCTTTTTTACATAGATTTAAAAGAAAAAGGGAGGTGAATAAATTTTTGCCAAAAAATGTGTATCTCCTGTCAGGTCAACAGAACCTGTACAGAAAACTGAAAGAATACTTTCCTGAAATAACAGTTTTAGAAGAACCAAAATCTATAGAGAGTATAAAATCTGGCTTAATCTTTGTAAGTATAAAGGAGTTTGGAATAGTCCCAGTTCCTGTAAGAAAAGGATTGTTTCCAATAGCAATAATAGACAGAAGCCTCTCAAGAACAAACCTTGCAGCTTTTATAATGAGAGTGATGAGTAAAAACTACTTTGAGTATGTAGAGTATCCTTACAAAAAGTGATATAGAACGAATAAAAGGAAAGGTTTCCACCAAAGAAGAAGACGAAAAAAAGATTTTTTACTTTCAAAAATCAACAGCATCAGAGGGAATCATATGTCAGCATCTGTGCTCCATAATAGGTTCATCCCCTCAGCTTAAGGAGATATGTAAACTTGCAGGTGAAGTTGCACCGACAGACATACCTGTTTTAATTACTGGAGAAACAGGAACAGGAAAAGAACTACTGGCAAGAGGAATATGGAAGCTGAGTAAGAGGGCAGACAGGCCATTTATTGCTATAAATTGTGCAGCCATACCAGAAAATCTGATAGAGGCAGAGCTATTTGGTTATGAAAAAGGAGCATTCACCGGAGCAGACAGAAGTAAACCGGGAAAGTTTGAGATAGCAGATGGAGGAACTGTATTTTTAGACGAGATTGGAGAGCTCCCGCTGTCAGCCCAATCTAAACTCCTCAGAGTTCTACAGGAAGGAACCTTTTACAGATTGGGAGGTAATAAGGAAATAAAAGTAGATGTCAGGATAATGGCAGCAACCAACAGGGACTTAGAGAAAATGATAGAAGAGGGAAAGTTTAGAGAAGACCTTTATTACAGACTGAACTTTATACATATTCACCTGCCACCTTTGAGAGACAGAAAGGAGGACATTCCATACATCGTTGAATGTATCGTAAACAGATACAACAAAAAACTGAATAAACACATAATAGGAGCATCCAGAGAGTATATGGAAAAACTCCAGCAGATACAGTGGGAAGGAAATATAAGGGAGCTGGAGAATGTTGTGGTTCGTTCAATGATACTGTGCAGGGATAACATACTCAGTCTTACAGACCTGTCATTTATACAGACGAAGAAAAAGCAGTCAGCTTTTTCAGATGAAGATGTAGAAAGGATTATACACAAAAAAACCCTGGAAGCAATAGATAAAGGAAAGCTTCCTCAGTTTCAGGAATTTTTAGAAATGTCTGTAATAAAGTCAGTCCTTGAACATACAAAACACAATCAGGTCAAAGCATCACAGCTCCTTGGAATTAATAGAGCAACACTGAGAAAAAAAATCAAAAAGTACAACATATAGCCCCTTGTGAAAAAATTTTTTTGGGATAAAATAAGGCTAAAAAAGTTTTAGAGGTGCAATGATAATAGGAAGTATTGTTTTTGAATGTTACATTCCTTATTCAAACTCACTTAAAGAGAAAAGAATGGTTGTAAGGTCCTTAAAAGAAAAACTGAAATCAAAATTCAATGTTTCTGTTTCTGAAGTAGGAAATCAGGAAATGTGGCAGTCTGCACAGATTGCAGTTGTTACAGTGGCACCAGACCAGAAACAGGTGGAAAAGGTTATGCAAAATGTTATAAACTTTGTTGAGAACAGTTTTCCTGACCTGTATATAAATGTGTATAAGGAGATTTTTTGATGAAAAAAAGCCATAAAGGAGAAAAGGTTAACTCTGCAATAAAAAAAGCCCTCAGTGAGATATTTTTATACGATATACCGGTCAGTGATAATATGATTACCATAGTTAGAGTTGAAACATCCCCAGACCTCAGTAAATCTGATGTCTACATAACAGCATTGAAAGACGTAGAAATGGTAGCTCAGGAACTAAACAGCAAAAGTGGATACATTGGACATCTTCTTGGAAACAGGATAAAGATAAGAAAGATTCCACAGCTTAAATTTATTCCTCTGCCACACATATTGTGAGGGAGAAATGAAGAAAAAGATATTTATCGGAATAATTGTTGTGGTTGCTCTCTTTTTTGCTTTTTCTTACTTTTCTGCAAAGGCTGTTCCAAAGATTGCTGTGATTAATATTAATGGTGTTATATCAGATTATGAAACTGTTATCCAGAACATAGAGACAGCCCAGATAGATAGGAGTGTAAAGGCTGTTGTTATTGCTGTTGACAGTCCCGGTGGAGCAGTTGGAGCAGCACAGGAAATATATTCAGCTATAAAAAGCTGAGAAAGAAACCGCCGTTGTATCAATGGGGAATGTAGCTGCATCTGGTGGTTATTACATGTGTTCCTGCTAATGTGATATATGCAAATCCGAACAATCACAGGTTCATAGGGGTTATAATACAGCACGTCAAGCCTTTGCAAAAGTGTTAGAAAAGAATAAAAAGTAGAAAACATAAAGAGTGGTAAAACAAAGACCTGCTGTATCCTAACAGAGAATTGACACGCAGCAGAAAAACTGTTAGAAGAAACGATAAAAGATGCTTACAACCAGTTTTTAGAAGATATAGTAAAGTACAGGAAGATAGATATTCAGACATTAAAGCAGATGCAGATGGTAAATATTCAGGAAGACAGTGCAAAAAAGTTGAACCTTAT
>JAUZSJ010000040.1 GCA_030949555.1 Persephonella sp.
TGTTATACACATTGGAAATAAACAGTTTCCTGCTGGTAGAATGGGAGAAAAACCTGCCAACAAGCTACCAGAATTTTATAAAAAATCAGGGTTTCCCCTCCTGAGATTTAAAACAGGAACACCAGCGAGACTGGACAAAAACAGTATAGACTTTTCAGGTCTCGAAGAAGCACCTGGAGATGAGCCACCACCAAAATTTTCCTTCTGGACAGAGCCTGCAGGCTCTTACTGGTTTAGAAAGGGTCAAAAAAACAGATTTCCTGTTACATCACTTACACAACACCTGAGACCCACCGAATCATAAAGGAAAATCTTCACAGAACCAGCTCTTTACGGAGGAGCAATAAAAAGGTATAGGACCCAGATACTGTCCATCTATTGAAGACAAGATTGTAAAGTTTGAAAATAAAGAAAGGCATACAGTATGGCTTGAACCAGAAACAAGAGATGGTATAAGCATATATCCAAACGGTTTATCAACATCACTTCCGGAAGAAATTCAGTGGGAGATGTATCGTTCCATTCCTGGACTGGAAAATGTTGTGCTCCTCAAGCCTGCATATGCTATTGAGTATGATATTGTTCCACCGACAGAGCTGTATCCAACCCTTGAAACAAAGAGGATTAAAGGACTTTTCCATGCAGGAAACTTTAACGGCACAACAGGATATGAAGAGGCTGCAGGTCAGGGGATAGTTGCAGGCATCAATGCTGCCCTGAGGACCCTTGAAAAAGAGATGATATACATAAGAAGGGATGAAGCATACATAGGAATAATGATTGACGACCTGACCACGAAAGGGGTTGTTGAGCCTTACAGACTGTTCACATCAAGGGCAGAATATAGACTCCACCTCAGACAGGACAATCCTATCCTGAGACTGTACAAAAAGGCTTATGATATTGGAATGCTGTCTGAACAGGAGTATAAAATAGCAGAAGAAACGGAAAAGGAGATAAAAGAATGGATTAGCAGATACCAGCAGGAAAAGATTAAGGAAACAGGAAGAAGCTACACAGTGTTTGAGTATCTGAAAAGACCAGATGTAACTGTTGAAACTCTAAAAGAGAAAAGTATTTTCATTCCAGAAAGGGATTATATAAAGGAAGAGATAGAGATATTAGCTAAATACTCAGGATATTTTGAGAGGGAAAGAAAACTGAATGAAAAGATGAGACATCTTGAAAGTATAAAAATACCTCAGGACATTGATTACTCAAAGATAGCAGGCCTGACAAAAGAGGTGGTTCAGAAACTATCTAAAGCAAGGCCAATGACTTTAGGACATGCCTTTAGACTTGAAGGTATAACCCCAGCTGCAATAACAGCAATAATGGTACATTTAGAGAAGATAAGAAGGGAAAAGGTAGGGGTTAACCCCTGCCTTTTCATAGAGTTTTGCTTTCAATACCTTGCCGATTTTAAAATGGACAATCTTTTTCTGGGGAACTTTTATCTTTTCTCCTGTTCGGGGATTTCTTGCCGTTTTTGGAGGCCTTGTTTTCACCCTGAAGCTTCCAAGACCTCTTATTTCAATTCTTTCTCCGTTTTTTAAGGCTTCAATCATGGCATCAAATGTTCCATTCACTACTGCTGCAACAGTTTTTTTATCAATTTCAGGAAATTCTTCTGCAATCTTTTCTATAAGCTCTGACTTTTTCATCTATCCTCCTCTATCTGATTAATATCTATATTCATAGCCTTTAGCTGTTCCATACATCTGTCACATACAGGCTGTCCATCTTTCCCAACAGACAGGTCATAAATCCAGCATCTGGGACATTTCTCCCCTTCCGCCCTTTGTGACGGCTACCTTTATCCCTTCTCTTCCACCACAACATCCCCTTCAGCCTTTTCCTTTACCTCAACCTGAGAAACAGTAAAGAAAAATTTAATCCAGCTTAGCCTCTCTTCAATAATTTTTCTGTATTCTTCAGGAAGAACGAGAATAACTTTTGCCTCATAGGGGTGCCTTATAATATCAGCCTTCCTCGCCTCTTCCAACCCTTTCAGAACCACATCCCTGACAGTCATAAGGTCTGCGTAGATATCTTCCAGTTCTGTGTCTATCAGGTCAACATTTACCAGTGGTATCCGCTCTAAATGTATGCTCTCCTTTACCCTTTTATCTATTTCCTGAACGTGTCCCCACAATTCTTCCATTGTGAAGGAAAGGATTGGAGCAAGAATTTTAGATAGGGATGTAAGAAGCGTATAAAGAACTGTCTGGGCAGACCTTCTCTCTAAAGAATCTGGTGCATAAACATATAACCTGTCTTTCAGAATGTCTAAATATACAGCAGAAAGGTCAACAATCATAAATCTTTTTATCTCGTGGTATATTCTGTGAAATCTGTGACTGCTGTATGCATCATGAGCTCTGTCTATAACCTTCTGGAGTTTTGAAAGCATCCATCTGTCTATCTCAAGCAGGTTTTTATAGGGAACAGTATCTGTTTCAGGGTTAAAGTCATACAGATTACCAAGGAAGTATCTGAATGTGTTTCTTATTTTTCTGTAGTCGTCAGCTATACTTTTCAGGAGGTTCATTCCTATTTTTATGTCTTCTGTATAATCTTCAGAAACAACCCACAGCCTCAGAATGTCTGCTCCGTACTGCTTTATAACTTTCTCTGGAGGTATCACATTACCAAGAGATTTTGACATCTTCCTTCCAGCTTCATCTAATATAAAGCCGTGGGTCAGAACACTGTCATAAGGAGCCCTTCCATAGGAAGCTGTGCTCTCCAATAGGGAAGACTGGAACCATCCCCTGTGCTGGTCTGAGCCTTCAAGATACATATCAGCAGGCCATCTGAGTTCTTCCCAGAAACCTGACTTTAAAACAGAAGCATGGGAAACTCCAGAGTCAAACCATACGTCAAGGATATCCTCTTCTTTTTCAAACTCTTCAGAGCCACATTTAGGACATTTATACCCTTCAGGAAGTAGCTCCTCAGCATCCTTTTCAAACCAGATATCTGCTCCATATGGATTATTTTCAACAAGACTGGCTACATGCTCAAAAACTTTCTCATCCTTTATTATCTCTCCACACTTTTTACAGTAAAAAACTGCTATAGGCACTCCCCAGCTTCTCTGTCTTGATATACACCAGTCTGGTCTGTTTTCTACCATTGATTTTATTCTGTTTTCCCCCCACTGGGGTATCCATCTGACCCTTTCTATCTCTTTTATTGCCTCTCCCCTGAGGGTATTTCCACTGCTGAGAACTGCATCCATTGATATAAACCACTGGGGTGTTGCCCTGAATATTACAGGGTTTTTACATCTCCAGCAGTGGGGATAAGAGTGTTCAACAATTTCATAGTGCAGAAGTGCCCCCACCTCTTTTAATTTTTCCACAATCAGCTTATTAGCATCAAAGACATTTATACCTCTGATGAACTCTGGTGCTTCCTCTGTAAACCTCCCTTCATCGTCCACAGGAGCAAAAGGTTCAATACCGTAACGCTGACCGATAATGTAGTCTTCCTGACCGTGACCGGGAGCCATATGAACAAGACCTGTTCCAGCTCCAAGCTCAACAAACTCAGACAGATATATCTTTGAAACCCTGTCTATAAATGGATGTTTATACTCAAGGAATTCAAGCTCTCTACCTTTTACAGACTTTACAACCTTCCCATCTACTCCTGTTTTTTCTGCAAAACCATCTAAAAGCTCCTGTGCTACAATGTAAACTTTATCCTCTGACTTTACAAAAAGGTAATCAAAATCAGGATTAACCATAATCCCAAGGTTTGCAGGAAGCGTCCATGGTGTTGTTGTCCATATAACTGGAAAAACTTCTTTCTTTTATTCCAAAGGGCTGGTCAATAAGCTCAAAAGCCACATATACGGATGGGTCTTTTTTGTTTTTATACTCAACCTCAGCTTCAGCTTCTGCCGTTTTGTCATGTATACACCAGTAAACAGGTTTCTTTCCTCTGTATGCAATCCCTGCGTTGAATATTTTCCCCAATTCTCTGATTTCCTGTGCCTGATAGGATGGTCTCATTGTAAGATAAGGTTTATCCCAGTTTCCTATAACACCAAGCCTTATGAACTCCCCTTTCTGAATCTGAACAAATCTTTCAGCGTATTCTCTGCACAGCTTTCTAAACTCAGACTTTGACAGCTCCTCCTTCTTCTTCTTCTGGCTTTTCAGCTGTTTTTCAACCTGCTGTTCAATAGGCAGTCCATGACAGTCCCATCCGGGAACAAATGGGGCGTCTTTACCTTTCATTGATTCGTATTTTACTAAGATATCTTTCAGAATTTTGTTCAGGGCATGCCCAAGGTGAATGTGGCCGTTTGCATAAGGAGGTCCATCGTGGAGAATGTATTTCTCTTTGCCTTTCCTCTCTTCCCTTAATCTATCATATAGATTTTATACTTTTCCCACATTGATCATAAATCCTCGCGCTCTCTCTTTGGGCAGGTTTCCCTTCATGGGAAAGCTGGTTTTTGGTAAGTTCAGTGGTGTCCTTCCAGTCCAACAGATTAACCTCCTGCGTTTTTAGGAAATAATATTATAAGTCATTATCAGACCTTAATCACAGTTTCTGAAATGGAGTATAATTTTACAGAGAACTAAATGTTAGAGGTCTGAAAATTGAGAAAATTAGCTGTTTTATTCTTTATCCTTATATCGGCAGTATCCTTTGGACAGACAGAAAAAGAAACATCTGAGCTGACCTTTGAACAGATAAAAGATGACAGCTGGATGGATAGTTCGTTTCTAACAAAAAGATTCAACTTTCTGCCTGCACTTCAGGAAAACGCAGGGAGATTAGGATTAACGGAAGAACAGAAAAAGATAATAAATGATTTTTACTCTAAGTATTATAACAGAATGGTTGAACTGGCAAAGTCTGTGCGTGAAAAGGAAAAACAGTTACAGGAACTGGTTATAAACGGAGGCGATTCAAAAAGAATAAAAGAGCTGATTATAGAGATAGCAAAAGAAAAGGCAGAGCTGACAGTTTATAACATAAAAGAGGTCAGAACTCTTCAGAGTGCTCTCACAAAAGAGCAGTTTGAAAAACTTAAAAATCTTGCAAGTCAGCGTATTATTTAGATGAAAAAGTCTTTCTTTCTATCTTCCTGCTTTTAATACGTCCTTTGGACTTTCTCTTGAAGAAGCTATAAATCTATCACTGAAAAACCATCCTTATCTGAAACAGCAAAAATCCTACCTATCCTCCTCAAAGTACGACTATTACTCAACATTTGGAAAATTTTCCCCATCTGTAACAACGAGATACAGCTACACAAAATTTATGGATATATACCCCTCTGATTACCTTCTCAAGGGGACTGTCCCTCAATATAGACTGGACTGTGTACAGCTCTGGCCAGAACATTCTATTAAACAGAATCAAAGAAAAACTTTTCAGAGCAAATCAGGAAAGTTACAGAAGAAAATGTTCTGGACGTCATATATCAGGTTAAAAAAGCTACTACACAGCAGCAGCAAAGAGAGAGATATGGAAGGTAAGAAAGTTTCAGCTGAAGGCAGCAGAAAAAAACTACCAGATGGCAAAGAAAAAACTGAAACTGGGACTTGTTACAAAAGCTGATTATCTGCAGGCAAAGGTAAGACTGGAAAATGTAAGGTACAGTCTTTTAAATGCAGAGAATGATTACAGAAAATCTTTAGCAGAACTATGCAGTATTATAGGATATCCTCTCAACTGTAAAGTAAAATTAGATACAGCTGTGCTTGAAAACATAGAAAAAAACAGTATTCCTCCATTTGAAAAGATAAAGAAGATTGCCTTTAACAGACCTGTCTTTAAACAGTATATATATGAGATAAAATCTGCAAAACTACAATCCTTACAGGCACTCTCAACATTTACTCCTTCTGTTTTTATCAGCTACTCACTAAACAGAGATTACAGTTCAATATCCAGCAGTTCAGACAGTTACTCTATCCTGAGATTTGGTCTGTCCTGGACAGTTTTTGAGGGATTGAAAAGGTACTACAGCTATCTATCAGCAAAGGAAAATGAGAGATTTTACAGATACAGACTGGAAGAACTAAAAAGACAGATAAAACTCGGTCTGTACAGCCTATATCTTGACCTGAAAACATTATACAAAAATCTGAAGGTATCAAAGGAACTTCTGAAGCAAGCTGAAGAAAACTACAGACAGGCCCTTGGAGAGTACAGAGTAGGAAAAGGGGACATAATTTCACTGGTTACCGCAGAAAGTTCACTTGCCGCAGCCCAAGAAACATACATAAACTCCCTCCTAAACATAGCAGTTACAAAATCTGTTCTTGAAAGGGAAATGGGAATAAAATCATTTCCGCTGGAAGGTGAAAAGCAATGAGAAAAATACTCCTTTTAATGTTAGCTGTAATACTGGCTGTCACGTCTTCCTACTATTTTTTTAAGATTAGAGGGAAGGAAAAAGATGAAGTTAAAATTTTTGAAACCCAGCAGGTGAAAAGGGGAGAAATTAAAAATGTGATAAACGCAACAGCCATCGTAAAAACAAGAGTAAATGCTTATCTGAAAATAGGAACAAGAACAACAGGACTTGTCCAGAAAATGTTCATAGATATTGGAGATTATGTAAAAAAAGGACAGCTGATAGCTATTATAGACCAGAGAGAATTCAAAAAAAATATTGAGAAGATAAAACAGCAGCTAAAAAAAGCAGAGGACAGGCTGTTCCAGATAGAAAAGATTTATCCATTGAAGATAGCAGAAGCAGAAAAAAATTATCAGTCAGCAACAGCTGAGTATGAATACGCACAGTGGAAATACAGCCGAGAAAAGGAGCTTCTAAAAGAGGAGTTTACTACTAAAGAAAGCTTTGAGGCAGCAAAGAGAGAGCTGAAGTTCAAAAAAGCAAAGATGGAACTTGCAGAAAAAACACTGGAAAAACTTAAAGTAGAATATGAAACAGAGAAAAGGCTGGCACAGGACGATATAAACATACTGAAAAAAGAGCTTCAGAGGGAAAAAATCAGGCTGTCGTACACGGAGATTTACTCTCCCATTGATGGTATAGTGTCAAATGTTGTTGCAAGGGAAGGTGAGACACTTGTTGCAGGCCTTCAGGCAGGGGAGCTGGTCACAATACTCAGACCCTGATAAGTTAGAGATACAGATATTTGTTGATGAAACAGACATCGGACAGATAAAAACAGGTCAGGAAGTTTATTACAGTGTGGATGCATATCCAGATAAGACATTTAAAGGAAAGATAACAAAGATATATCCAGAACCAGTAGTAAAGCAGAACATAGTTTACTATCTTGCCATTGTTCCTGTCAGAAAGGAGTATGCAGAATTTTTAAGACCTGAGATGACCGTTTATACGAAGATTATAGCTGGTACAAAAGGGATGCCATTATTGTCCCAAACTCTGCAGTAAGGTTTGAGAAGGGGAATCAGTTCGTTTTTGTGGTGAAAGACGGAAAAGTAGAAAAGAGATTTATAAAAACAGGATGGATAGACGAACAGCACACAGAAGTAATTAAAGGTCTTAAAGAAGGTGAAATTATAGCAACAAAATTTAAAGCTCCTGTAAAAACAAAGGTATTCAGATGAAAGAGATAATAAAACTGATAAATATTAAAAAAGTCTATAAAACAGCAGGAATAAAAACAGAAGCTCTGAGGGGAATAAACCTTACCGTTTATGAGGGAGAGTTTATAGCCATAATGGGGGCCTCCGGCTCAGGAAAAACAACATTGATGAACATCATAGGCTGTCTGGATACTCCTACATCAGGCAAATACTATCTTTTAGGAAAAGATGTTTCCCGTCTAAACGATGACCAGCTTTCCCAGATAAGGAACGAGTACATAGGGTTTGTTTTTCAGCAGTTTTTCCTTATACCATACCTTACAGCCTATGAGAACATACTGGTTCCTGCCCTATACTCAAAGAACAGATTTTTCCAGAAAGAAAGGAGAGCAGAAGAAATACTTGATATGCTTGGACTGTCTGATAAAAAAAATAGCAAACCTTCTCAGCTTTCTGGAGGTCAGCAGCAGAGGGTTGCCATAGGTAGAGCTCTGATTAATGACCCTGAGTTAATACTTGCTGATGAGCCAACAGGAGCTTTAGACAGTAGAACAGCAAAAGATATCATGAAGATTTTTGTTGAACTTAACAGAAAGGGAAGAACAATCATTCTTATCACCCATGACCCAGAAATTGCATCTTACGCCCACAGAACAGTTAAAATATCTGACGGACAGATTACCACATAGCAAAAAATATCGTAAAATAATTATCTGAATTAAAAAAAGGGGAGATAGATGTTCATAAATGTTGGAAAATCCAGATGGATGAAGCTAATCCTTTTATAACAACATTTGCATTTGTTGGAACAGCATTTGTTGCACTTATTGTTTACAAACTGTCGGGAAACATTCAGGGGGTTGCACAGGTTAACGGAAAAGAGATTCCAATGGCAGAGTTCTACTATCAGGTTGAACTTATTACAAGGCAGATGGAAGCTGAAGGGATAGACACAGCCCCACTAAAGAAACAGATACAGGCTGAAGCCATAAGAAATGTTATACAGCAGGAGCTTCTGTATCAGGAAGCTGAAAGGGAAGGAGTAACAGCAACAAGGGAAGAGGTTAAAGAGTACCTCCTTGACATAGATGCATTTAAAGAGAATGGTCATTTTTCCAGGGATAAATATCTTGCATTTTTATCACAGATTAATCTCACACCAGCTTTTTTTGAAGAACTCCTGAGAAAAGAACTGTCTGTCAGACATCTGCTCACAATACACAGAGCAGGATTTTATCTGACAGAAGATGAGATTGATACCTATGTAAATAAACAACTTGCAAGAATAACAGGAGAATATCTACTGATAAAACCTCCCCTTTACACGCCTACAGAAAAAGAGATACAGGAGTACTACCAGAAACATAAAGAAGAGTTTTCAGGTAAAAAGGGAAAAGTTATTCGTGTATATCAGATAGACATAAAAAAGCTTGGACAGGAAAAAGCAGAAAAGGAAGCCCAGAAACTGTACAGAAATCTCAAGAAAAACATACCTGTATCCGAAACAGAGGGCGTAAAAAAAATATTTGAGGGAACAGTATACGAAAAAAACGACAGTTTAGAGAAAAAACTGTTAAAAGAGATAAAAAAGCTGACAGAAGATAAAGGATATCTCTTATATCTGAAGACGGATACTACTACATAATTCATTACCTGAAAGATGTAACACAGCCTCTTCCTATAAACAAAGTAAAAGAGCAGATAATCAGCAGTATAAAATCAGAAAAGAAAAGACAGTTTACAGAAAAAACAGCGGAAGAGTTAAAAGAGATACTTAAAACAGAAAAAAACCTTAAAAACATAGCTGTGAACTACAGGTCAGATATAGAAAAAATAAGAGGAGAAACCATCCAGACATTGGCTTTCCAGTTTGGTATACCAATGGACAAGCTGTATAAACTGACAAAAGCAGGAAAGATACACACCTTTAAAGTATCTTCAGGTGTTGTTGTAATAAAGATAAGTAAGGTAGAACCTCCTGAAAAAAGCAGAAAAGAAGAGATGGTAAAACTCCTCAGACCAATACTTACCCAGAGTAAGTACCAGACACTTGTACAGATGTTTATAGACAAACTGCAGGAAGAGGCAGACATAAAAGTAAACAGGAGGTTAATCCAGTAAAGTTGGAAAAAACCCCCTATGCTTATGAATTTCTATGGAAGCAGATAGAAACAGGATACAGAGAGATAAGAAAAGAAAAATACAGAAAACTTGTCGGGCAGTTTCTGTTCGACGAAGAAGTTAGAGAAAAAGGTAGAGAAACTGAGAGACAGAACAGGGAGAGATTACGAAGGGGGCTTTTAGAAAGAACTGCCTCTGTTGTTTCCTCTTGCCCTGTGTATGTACGATAATTATCCGGAAATAGACATAGACCTCATACTGTCCAGTATAATCTTGAGCTGTCTGTGTGCACCTTTTCCAAAAAAGCAGTGTTACGAAAAGATAAAAGAATGCGAAGAGATTATTCCATTTCTGTTTAGAAAAAAAAGAAAAAAACTTACAGTTGAAATTACCGTTTATGATGGGATAATAAAGTTAGATAACAAAATATATATAAGGCTGGAGAGGAGACGCGGGGAGAATAAAAAGAGAGAGGTGGACAATGGTTCCTGAAGAAAGGAAGATTTTTGACAACGGTTCACACAAAAACATTTTGCTTGAAGACTTTGGCCATGGGGAGATGGTGCAGGCCAATGTTCATCTTATAGTGGACAACGGTCAGGGGATGATTCTTGACCCGGGAGGACATAAGGTATTCAAACACCTTCTTTCTGAAATCGGTAGCCTTATAGGTATTGATAATCTCAGGTACATATTCCTTTCCCATCAGGACCCCGGATATTGTTGCTGCTGTTAATGGGTGGCTTATGACAACAAAGGCTACAGCTCTTTCTTCTGTTCTGTGGATAAGATTCATCCCCACTTCGGCGTTGATAAACTCGTAGTTAACAGAATAAAGGGCATTGGAGACAGAAGGAACAATTGTAAGACTTGGTTCTTCTGAACTTTACATACTTCCTGCACACTTTATGCACGCTCCCGGTAATCTGCAGGTTTACGATCCTGTATCACGAATACTGTATTCAGGAGACCTTGGAGCTTCTTTAGGACAGGACTACATATATGTAGAAAATTTTGAAGAGCACGTGCAGTACATGGAAGGCTTTCACAGAAGATACGTACCAACATCAAAAATACTGAAAGCATGGCTGAAGATGGTAAGACAGTTAGACATAGAAACTATTGCTCCTCAGCACGGAGCCATAATAAAGGGCAGGGAAAATGTGAACAAATTCTTTGACTGGCTTGATGACCTCCAGTGTGGCATAGACATAATGGAAGATATTTACAAAATTCCAGTGAACCATTTTGAAGGCTAAACTTGGTAGAGCATTATCCAGTTTTAAACAGAGAAGTTTTACAGTTTTTTTCATCAATAAAAGAAGGGGTTATTATTGATGCCACCGTTGGAGGGCGGTGGCCACTCCTACCTGATTTTAAAAAATTTTCCTGAGATAAAAATAGTCGGTATAGATAGGGACGAATATGCCCTGAAAATAGCAGAGGAAAAGTTAAAAAAGTTCAATGGAAGATTTACTCTGATAAAAGAATCATTCAGGAATGTTGATACTGTTCTCAAAAGTCTGAGACTGGAAAAAGTAGAGGGATTTCTATTTGACCTTGGCGTATCTATGTTCCAGCTGAAGATGGAAAGGGGGTTTTCTTTTCAGAGGGAAGAACATCTTGACATGAGAATGGATACAGCTCAAAAACTTACAGCATACGATGTTGTCAATTTCTATCCAAAAGCAGCACTGGAAAAGATAATAAAAGAGTATGGAGAAGAAAAATTTTACAGAAGAATTGTTAAAAATATCGTAGAATACAGAAAAAAGAAAAGGATTCAGACGACAAAAGAGCTTGCAGATATTGTTTGCCGCTCTTATCCTTCATCACTGAGAAGAGGAAGAATACATCCAGCAACAAAAACATTTCAGGCAATAAGAATTGAAGTGAATGACGAATTAGGTGAGATTAAGGAAGGAATAAGTAAAGCTATTGATTTACTTAAACATGAGGGAATTATTCAGGTTATATCCTTCCACTCTTTAGAGGACAGAACTGTAAAAAATATATTCAGAGAGGCAAAGAGATTAAAGAAATTGAAAATACTGACGAAAAAACCAATTACACCGGGAAAAGAGGAGATAGAGAAAAATCCTCCTTCCCGAAGTGCAAAACTGAGAGCAGGAAAGAGATTATGATAAGAGAAAAACAATGGGAGCTTAAGAGGGATTTTATTTATATAAGAAAATACATAAAGTTCTGGGTTTTTGTGCTTTTTATATCGGCTACTCTCGTGATATACAATCAGTATTACTTCAAGGTCAGCAAGGATATAATTGAACTGTCACAGATTAAAAACAGACTCATAACACAGAACACAATGCTAAAAAAAGAAATCAGCAGGCTTTCTTCTCCAGAAAGAATTGGCAAGGTGGCAGTAGAAAAACTGAAAATGAAAGCTGTAGATTACTCAAAGGTTCATTTTATAGAAATTAAATAGCTTTATGGTAAAAAATAAGGCGTACACAGTATCCTTTCTTATAGCTTTAGGATTCTTCATAGTTATTTTAAGACTCTTTTATTTTCAGATACTCAAGAGAGACGAGTACACACAGTTTATAAAAAAGCAGTATTACACACAGGAAAAGATTATACTTCCTAGGGGAACAATTTACGATAGAAACGGAAAGATACTTGCTATCAGTGTACCAACTATTGATATATTTGTTCTAACAAAATATATAAAAAATAAGGAACTTCTTGCAAAAGAACTCTCCCTTATACTAAAAAAACCATACTATCATATTCTAAAAAAATTAAACTCTAAACAGAATTATGTAGTTATTGCAAGAAATGTAGATAAATCCCTCAAGAAAAGGCTGTTGAAACTTAGAAGAGACTTGAAAGAGTGGAATTTAGGACTTATTGATTCCTCTAAAAGATTCTATCCCCTTGGAAGTATTGGCGGTTCTAATATAGGTTTTGTCAGCAAAATAACAGGAAAAGGAATGGAAGGTCTTGAGCTTAAATATGACAGTAAGTTAGGTGGTGGAACAGGAAAGATACTGATGATGAAAGATGCTCTCGGAAATCCATTCACTATAGAAAAGGAGGAAGAGAAAGACAGATATGACATAAAACTTACCATAGACAGTAACATACAGTATATAGCAGAGGAAGCATTGAAAAAATTTGTCAGATTAAGAAAACCTAAAGAAGCCCTCATACTGATAGTTGACCCACAGACAGGAAACATTATTGCCAATGCAACATATCCAGATTACAATCCAAATCTATACTGGAAGTACAGGTTTCACAAAAATATCTCTTTTCAGAGTGCATACGAGCCCGGCCCCTTTATAAAACCATTTGTTCCTGGCAGAAGCAATTGATGAAGGAAAAGTATCCTTCAAAAGAAAGTACTACTGTGGAGATGGAAAAATTGTTATTGATGGTGTAAAAATCAGAGACCACAAAAAGTTCAAATTTCTGACCCCTTATGAGATAATTGTCCAGTCCTCCAATGTTGGTGCTATAACACTTGCCTTGAAGTTGAGATCCGAGAAAATTCTACAGCAAGCTGTTTAGTCTGGGATTTGGGAAGTCAACAAAAACCTTTCCTGGAGAAGCAAAAGGTCTGATAAAAAAAAGCAGAAGACCTATAGACATAGCATATGCATCAATAGGTCAAAACTGGACTGCAACACCTATTCAGGTAGCAATGGCATACTCAGCTATAGCAAACGGAGGATACCTGCTGAAACCTAATTTTGTCAAAGAAATTGTAAACCCACAGACAGGAGAAAGGATAAAGATAAAGAAGAAGGTGATAGGTAAAGTACTTTCAGACAGGTCACTAAAAAAGCAAAGATATCCTAAAACTTGTTGTTGAAGAAGGAACGGCAAAAAGAGGAAAATCAAAATATTTCATAATTGCAGGAAAAACAGGAACAGCTCAGAAATATGATCCGGAAATCAAAGCTTTATCAAAAGAAAAATTTTACACATGGTTCGCCGGATACTTTCCTGCAGAAAACCCCCAGTTTACAGTTGTGATATTTGCAAATGAACCAGAAAAAATAAAAAAATGGGAAAGAATTGGAGGAGTGTTCTGTATCTGCTCCTGTACTTAGGGAACTTGTTGACCGTATAATGTTTTATGTAAAAGAAAAACCAGACAGGTATGGAGGAAAAAATGGAAATTAAAACACATCAACAGATTGACCAGAGTATCTCTGGAATTCCGACTGCTGTTGAAACAGACAGATTTGCCTCAGTAATATTAGAAATCACAGACCAGATGAAGGCAGATGAAAAAAGTCTCGTCCACGGAGGTTTTTTATTCTCAGCAGCAGATTACTGCTCAATGCTTGCTGTTAACCATCCAAATGTGGTTCTGGCAAAAGCTGAGGTAAGATTTTTAAAACCTGTGAGAGTGGGAGAACATATATTTTTTGAAGGTATTGTTGTAGAAAGAAAGGAAAACAGAAGAACTGTTGAAGTAAGCGGAAAAAACGAAAAAAACGAGATAGTTTTTGCAGGTAAATTTTACTGCGTAATACCTGAAAAACATGTTCTTGACTGACTGGCACAAAACAAAAACTGTGCTATAATATAAACCCACTGGCGGGGTAGCCAAGTGGTAAGGCAGGGGACTGCAAATCCCTTATGCGCGGGTTCGATCTCCCGCCCCCGCCTCTAAAATACAATCCCGATACTCCTTCATATTCTTGACATATATGAATCTCTTTATATAAATTACCTATAAGTCAACTATCTCTGTCTTCAGACAGAGGCTTGCAAATGAGGTTAGCAATGGGAAAATACAGCCAACCCCCTTACATTGGGCTGGTTGACGACAGCCCACACAGGGAGACTTGCTACCCTGTGCCCCAGTCTCTCTTTCTGAGAGACCAGATAGTTGATTGCTATACTCCTGCTGGCATTAAGGTCAGCATTAACAGTATAACCACAGGAGAAACATTTAAAGTGAGATTGGTCTTTCCTGTTAGACTTGCTTATATATCCACATTTACTACATCTTTGAGAAGTGTATTTAGGATTAATATATACAACTTTTATCCCTTTGCTCTTTGCCTTATACTCTATAAACTGTTGAAGTTGTGCAAAATTCCAGCTGTGTACCCATCTCCTTTCCCTTTTGGATACTTTTATCCTTTCTCTAATTCATCTAAGCTCTTCCAACACTATAGTACCCCCGGCAGGAACAAGATTAACAATTTCTTTAGCTATCTTATGGTTAACTGCAGTCCGAAACCGTTTCTCCTTATGCGAAAGTTTCTTAAGATGTCTTTTTGCAGAAAGAGTGCCTTTAGACTGCAATTTTTTCCTGATTGCAAAGTATCTCTCAGATACAGCTCTTATATCTCCTCCGTTAAAAAACTTTTTAAGTCTTTTGTCATACTTCAAAGAAGCAGAGCGAATGTCCCAAGAAAGGTATTGTCTAAAATATTCTGGAATCATAACAATAATTATTTTAACAAAAAACATTATCAATCTCCTCCCAGTTTTGAAAAACTGGGTCTCCGACCGATGGGAAGGAATTCATGAGCATAAGAAGAAAGATTGCATTGCTTATATTTCTGGTTTTTGTTTCGGGATTTGGTATGTCTTACGTTCTCTACAAAATTTTTATCACAGAGCATCTGAAAAAGCTTGACCTTTTTTTTATAGATAGAGAGTTTGATACAGTTCTAAAAGGAGTCAAAAACAGCATTTCCTTTGTTGATTCAATAGGGAAAAACGAAGCATACTGGGATGATATTTATAACTTTACATTAAATCCTAATGAAGAATTTATAAAAAGCAACTTTGATTCCTCAAACGGAACACTTTACGACCTTGAAATAAATTTTTATCTTATTTTGAACCGTAATTTAGACACAGTTCTGTACAGATGTAACCTTGACCTGAACAGATGCTCCCACATCAGCTGAAACAGTTAAAAAATACATAAAGAGGGAGCAGTCGGTCTCGATAAAAGTGAATGAAGATGTTTTGCAGTATCCTCAAATATATACTTCCCACAGAAAAAGAGATTGAAGAACCTCGCAGGTTTCCTCATAATAGGTAAGCTGATAAAGGTGTCTGGACTGACAGAATTTGTAAACAGTTCTGTTCAGAGTCTATCCTGAGGAGAAACCATTAAAGGAGTTTAAGAAAGGTGGCATATTCAGTGTAAAGATTTACTGTAAAACAGGGGAAGATTACTTTGGCTATAGACTTTACAGTCAGGACATAACAGGAAAAATATCTTTCTGTTTTCCGGATTGGTAAAAAAGGTAATTTCAGAAAGGGGAAAAAAGTTTTTTACTATTTTAAATCTTATACTTCTTTTTGTTTTTTTACTGGTGATGCTTATCCTATATTATGGAATTGACAGATTTATTACAGTTCCTATTCAAAACCTTGTAAAGAGTATAAAAAATATCTCAACAACTGGAAACCTGCCTGAAAATTTTGATATGAACTTCAGCTCAAAAGAAGTAAACATAATCGCAAAAGAGATTTCAGGACTTTTAAAAACAATTAAAGGTCTCCTTATGGACATTGAGGAAAAAATCAGCTATTTAAAGCAATTGCAGAAAACACACCTATCGGAATATACATATTTTCAGAAAAATTTAAGTATGTAAATCCTGCTGTTGAGAAAATTACAGGGTATAGTAAGGAAGAACTTGTTGGAAAAAATATCTCTTTTCTCCTGACAGAAGCAGACACAAAAACGAGAAAAAAGATTATAGAGGCTATCCATAGAAGATTAAGGGGAGAGGTTTTCAGGAATGAATTTCAGATAAAGATAAGAACAAAAAAAGGAGAGATAAAAGATATACTTGTGATAGCAAACACTGTATTTCTATCAGACAGACCATATGGGCTTAGGTATAGCTGTTGATATTACACAGACAAGAGCAGCTGGAAAGGGACACTGCTGAGACCATGAGCAGAGAGGAGACTCTCTCACAGGTCTCTACAACAGATGGGGCCTTTCAAAAAAAATGGAGGAATTTCTGGACATATACTCCAGAGAGAAGAAAAAATTCTTTCTGCTTTTTATTGACCTGAATAGATTCAAAAACATAAATGACTCCTTTGGCCATCAGATTGGAGATATGGGTCTTAAAAATAATAGGAAAGAGACTGAAAGAAAACTTCAGAAAGGTTGATGTAATCGCAAGATTTGGTGGTGACGAATTTGGTATTCTTATAACAACCTATACCAGATTTGAAGACATCTCCCAGATACTGACAAAGATTATTCAGCTTATAGAAGAACCTATTCATATTAACTGAAGCTTTCATTTTGTTTGTAACGGCGAAGCATCGGAATATCTGTTTTCCAGATGACGGAACAGGCCTACAAACACTCTCTTAAAAAAGAGCAGATATTGCAATGTACAGGGCAAAGGAGAAATCAAGAAAGGAAAATAAAAGCAGTTTTATATTGCTCGAAGACCTTGAAAAAGAATAAAAGAAAAGCTGGAGGTAGAAAGGAGCACTGAGGGAGTGTTCTCAAAAATAAAAAGGAAGAGAGCTTTCTAAGTTCTGTACCAAGCTCTTTATACAATCTGAAAACAATGGAAATTTCAAAGCTTAGGAAGCCTTATGAGTGAGGGTGGAACCTCTTCGAAGTTTGGAGGAAAATGTCTCCCTCTAAATTTATAAATATCGCTGAGGAAACAGGCCCATATAAAAGATATAAGTGATATGGTTCTTGACAGTGTCTGCCGGGCAGGTACTGTTCTGGAAAAGTAAAGGAATTAACATAAAAGTGTCTATAAACACATCTCCCATAGAGTTTATGGATAGGAGCTGCTGTGACAGGTTACTATCAAAGCTCAGGACCATCATGCCTTGAAAAAATATTCCTCCTGTCAGAGATAACAGAAGAATGTTCTCTGCCAGAAAATGTTTCAGAATCAAGAGAAAGAGATAAAAACTGAAAGAGTATGGAACTGAGCATACTGTTAGATGATTTTTGGCATAAAGGATCACTCTTCGCCCTAACATATCTGGAAAGGTTCCCCATATCAATGCTAAAAATTGACAGAGAATTCATGTTAGATCCTTCTACAGGACAAAGAAGAGTGTGGAAATAGTAGAGAACAATTATTAAACTCTCTGAAATACTCCAGATAGAAACTGTTGCAGAAGGTATTGAAAACAGAAAACAGCTTGATATTCTGAGAGATTTAGGATGCACATATGGACAGGGATTTTTCCTTGGAAAACCTCTATCCCCTCCAGAGATTGAGAAAATACTTCCACCAAATATACATTAAAAAAAACTTATTATCAAGATTGATTTAAACGAAAAAATTTTATAGATTGTAATTTTCACTCTAAAAAATAGAGGGAGAGAAATGTCAAAAGATTTTACACATCTCCACCTGCACTCCCATTACTCAAGCTTCTTGACGGAGCCATAAAGATACCTGAACTTCGCCCAGAAAGCAAGAGAGTACGGATATAAAGCTGTGGCCCTGACAGACCACGGGAATATATTTGGCAGCTATTGGGTTTCCTATCAGGAAATGAGAAAAGCAGGCGTAAAACCAATAATAGGAATGGGGAGGCCTATTTTACAAACAACAGATTTGAAAAGAAAGGCGAAGGTTCAGACAGTATATTAGCTGACAAAAATTACCACCTGATACTCCACGCGAAAGACAAAACAGGATTTAAAAACCTTATGAAACTCTCTTCCCTCGCTTGCACCAGAGAGGGTTTTACCCACAAGCCAAGGATTGACTGGGAGCTGTTAGAAAAGTATCATGAGGGGCTTACATGCCGTGACAAAGCATGTCTGGAAAGGTTTTATTCCCCCAACCTTCTTTTACAAAAGGAAAGTTTGATGAAGCATACGAATACGGGAAAGAGGCTAAAGGATATATTTTGAGAAGACCTTTATTTTGAGATACAGATAAATGGCCTTGAAGAGCAGGAAATTGCAAATAAAGGAATATTAGAGCTTGCGGAAAAGGCCGGCCCGTAAAAGTTGTGGCAACAAACGACTCCCAGCTACCTGAACGAGGAGGATGCTCAGGCACATGATGTAATAAAAGCTCTCCAGATGAAGATGACATTAAAGCAATTAAAAGAAAAAGGAAAAGCTTTCAAAGTCGAGGTCTTCATAACTTTACAAGGCCAGAAAGAGATGTATCGTGAAGTTTAAAGGATACGAGTTTGCTCTTAAAACACTATGGAAATAGCAGAAAAATGCAATGTTGAGATAGAAACAGCCGAAACAAAGAGGATATCTTTTCCCAAAATTCCAGATACCAAGGACTGGATAGAGAAGCAACAGAAGAAGAAAAAGCCCAGCATTACTGAAAAGCTGTCATGGGAGGGCTTAGAGAAAAGAACTTTCCAAGAGTAAAAAAAAAATCTGTCAAAGGAAAAGTATCAGGAGTATAAGGAAGGCTGCCAGTACGAGATAGACGCATAACAAGCAGATGGGATTTCCTGAATACTTTCTACTATGTGTTCGGGATTTTATAAACCACGCAAAACGGAGCGGTATTCCTGTTTGGTCCTGGAAGAGGATCGGCAGCTGGGTCTTTGGTTTGCATATGCCCATTGGAATAACAGATGTTGACCCTTCTTTTCAGCATGGTCTTACCTCTTTGAAAAGATTTTTAAGACTTCGGACAGGATTTCAAATGCCAGATCACTAGATGGTAGAGCTTTTTGCATGGAAAACAGACACAAGAGGTAATTGAGTCACGTTAAGAACTCAAATACAGGAGAAAATGCATGCTGCACACAGATAATAACATACAATTTTATGAAGTCTAAAAATGAGTACATCAGAGAGTGTTGCAAGTTCACTGTGGTTTTTCATATTCAGAAGCAGACAGGATAGCAAAAATGATACTGCCAGGACCTGTTCAGGGCTCAACACTTACAATAGAGGAAAACTTAGAGGCAAATCCAGAGTTCAGAAAACTCTATGAAACTGATGAAAGAGTTAAACAGCTTTATAGACCTTGCCAGAAAGTTAGAAGGTTCAAAGCAAGACATGCGGGATACATGCTGCAGGTGTTGTTATAGCTCCAGGACCCTTTAGACGAGTATGTGCCTGTTTATGTAGATAAAGACGGAACAAAGGCTACCCAGTTTGATATGGGCAATACTAGAAATGCTCGGTCTTGTGAAAATGGACTTTTTAGGCCTAAAAACCCTTCTTACAGAATTAGACTATATGAAAAACTGATAAAGGAAAAAGACATGGAGT
>JAUZSJ010000041.1 GCA_030949555.1 Persephonella sp.
ATCTATTCCAACATCAAGGAGGATATGCTCGTGTATAAAGTCCTCCTCTCTTGTAAAAGATATCTTTAGGAAGTTCTATCTCAAACTCTTTTTTAGGAACATTTGTCACAATAACAACAGGTTTTTCTTTATCTATTTTCAGATTTATTATCTGCTCTACTATCTCTTCTGCTGTTTCGTTCCATCCACATATGACTATATGCTTTTCTAATTTTTCCATCTTTAATTCTCCCTCCTTGAGAACCAGCAATCTGTTTACAAGAGCAGCAGAAAAGGCACCTGTCATTGTGGCAACGATAACAATTCCGCCACCTATCATTATAGAGGTAATAAACCTTCCTGCGTTAGATACTGGATGTATATCACCGAAACCAACTGTTGATATTGTTACAATACCCCAGTACATAGCATGCCACATAGATTTGAACATCTCTGTATTCCCATAGTGATATTCTACTATGTATACAAGCTGGGAAAACGTTACTATCCACAGGAAAAGGAGTGTGAATATGATGCCAAACAGATATCCTTCTTCTTTTAATGCTCCAAATATACTTTTTATTGCTGTTCCATAGCGAACTATTTTCAGTATCCTGAGCACTCTCAGTATTCTTATTGCTCTGAGAGGTCTGATTATCGGCAGTATAGCAAGGAGGTCTATAATTGCATAGGGAGTTTTCATCCATGCAAGTTTTGGCTTTAACCCTTCCTTTATTCCACACCACAGTTTTGTTAAACTTCCTGCACATTCTTTATTGCTGGTATCCTCTGTAAAAATCTGTAAAAAAGTCAGAGATTGCCCACCATCTTGCTATATACTCTATCACAAAAACCATAAGACTATTTCCCTCATAGTCGTCTAAAAATTGTATCTAAATCTGGAGGTATTTTTATTTCTAGATTAAGTAGTTCAATAAAAATTCCTATTGTTGATGTAATGATAAGAAACAGGGCAAAGACATTGTAAAGCTGGTTGTATATACTGTTTTCGTTTTCTAATATGTTGTAAACCCATATCTTGAATGTTTTGAGTCTTCTCTTTGGGAAGAAATTTTTCTTTCTGTTTATTACTATATCCAACTTAATCCCTGAACATCGCTGATTTTTTCTTTATTTAATAAGACCATAAGTAGTCTGTCAATACCAAGGGATGCTCCAGCTAAATTCTGGCATGTCTTTGCAGCTGTTTATAAACTCTTCATCAACAGGATATTTTTTTCCTTTTTTTGCTTTTTTATCTTTATCTTTTTCCAGTCTTTTTCTCAGTTCTTCTGGGTCGTTTAACTCATAATATCCATTTACAATTTCCAGTCCACCTATATATGCTTCAAATCTTTTTCTCCTCTGCCATTTTCAATCTTCGCAAGGGCAGAGAACTGTGGGGGGTAGTCATAAATAAAGGTTGGTCTTTCTGTACCTAATTTAGGTTCTACATAAAATGCGTAAACTGTGTGGAAAACTGTTTCATACTCTCTGTCTATCTTGTGGTGGATTTTAGAGTCTCTTAGGAAACGGATAGAGTCCTCCAAATCTTCTGGATAAACCCCCGTATATCTGTAAAATGCTTCATCAACTGTTATTTTTTCCCATTTTTCAAGATTGTACTTCCTTCCCTGAAAGGATAAAACAGTTGTTTCTGACAGGGATATTGCTGTTTCTATAAAGATGTTTTTTGTATCTTCCATCAGGTCCTCAACGACTATATCCTAATCTGTACCACTCAAGCATCGTAAACTCAACAGTATGTCTGTTTGAACCTTCATAGTTTCTGAAAACATGGCATATCTGGTGTATGTCATTTTTCAGAACAGGAAGCAGTTTTTTCATATTGTATTCTGGAGATGTATGTAGATAGGCAGTAAACCTTCTGCCGTCAGATTTTTCAACTTCACACTCTACTGGAAAGATATTTGGGTCTAAATTAGGATATCTATTCAGACAGGGAGTAAAAACCTCTATACTGCCTGTTTTTTCAAAATAATTTCTTATTGCTCTAATAACTGTATGTTTTGCTTTATACATTTCAGTCAACAAGGGCTTCATCAATAATCTTCTTTTTCTTTTTCTTCTCCTTCTTAGGTATTATCATGTGAGACAGTTTCGGTGCATACTGGGCAAAAAGTATTCCTATAAAAGCCATGATAAAAACATAAATCCCTATCAGTGGAATCATAGCAGATGGAGAAAACTTGGACATTACAACAGAAAACTCTCCTCTGTTTATAATAGAAAATCCCGTCTCTAAAGCCTTCCTTTTGGACAGTCCGTATATTAGACCTCCTATAAACCCTGTTAAAAATTTGCCTATTATAGATATTATTACCATCAGAATAAGGGCTACTACCATCTTTTGTGAAAATTCTCCACCAAACTGTATTCCAGCACCGAAAAGGAAAAAGAATATTGCCACAGCAAGGTCTCTGATTGTAAACATTGTTTTCTCTATTTCGTGGGACTTTCCTGATTCTGAAACAATCATACCCATCAAGAATGCTCCAAGAGCTTCTGAAAGTCCCAGATACTGTGTAAATCCTGCGAAGAATATAAGACCTCCTATAGAAAAGAGTGTAAAGATGTCTTCGTTTATAAATTTATCTATAAAATGGGCTATTTTGTCCTTTAAGTAATAGGCAACTAAAATGGAGAAAAGAAAAACGGCAGCTATTTTCAAAAATATGATACTCAGAGATGTGAAGGAAGGTTCCACCCCCATTGACATGGCAGCAATAACTGCACAGTAGCACAGGTGCTGCTATGTCTTCAAAGACTCATCAGTCCTAAAATAAGCTCTGTTTCCAGGATTTGCAATTCTGTGGTTGTCAACGATGATTTTTGTTGTGATGGCAGAAGAGGATGCATAGGCAACACCACCAGCTAAAATAGATGTAAAGAGGTCAAATCCAAGTAGCATCATTAAAGAGAAAACCAGAAAGAAATTAAAAAACAGGTCAAGGAGGCCTACGGACCATATTTTTTTTGCTGTGGACATAGCCCTCTGAAGGTTAAACTCTAAACCAAGATAAAAAAACAGCAGAACTATCCCAATCTCACTAAAAATCTCAATGGCTTCTTCTGCATGTATAACTTTTCCTAAAGCTATGCCAGCCAGAATATAAAACAGAATTGGTGGAAATCGGAAAAGTTTGCCTAACAGACCAGCTAAAAAGAGAGCAAGATTTAAAAGACCAAACAGCATCAAGAAAGGGACGGCTTCATGCATTTAGATTAAACTCCCTGACAAAGTTTTCAACCTGTTCCCTTGTTCCCACAACAACAACTGTATCTCCTGCGGAGATTATCTCATCTGGTTTGGGATTCACTATTGTTCTATCTTTTTTTATAATAGCTATAACAGTGACTCCAGACCTTTTTCTTATGTCTGACTCTTTGATACTTTTCCTGAAAGAGGAGAACTCTGAGGAGTTTTTACCCATTCAATGGCGAGGTTTTCTATCAGTACCTCTTTTCTTCTTTCTCCTGCTCTGGTCTGTAGTATGCCCCCATCAGAACAGAGCCAAGCTGATTGCTTCTTCTTCTGTCATAACAACATCACAGGAAGGTTCGTCGTAGTCGTCTGGTTCAAACACGAACAGTTCCCTTTACCTGTGATATGCATAATAACCGTGATTTTGTCCCCTCCTGAGGTAATTATTGAATACTTCTTCCCGATTCCCGGAAGGTCTGTTTCTTTAAACTCCATCTCGTTCACCTCTTAAATATTTTTTCTAATATAAAGAAGGCAGAACTTTCTTTGTCCATCTTGGGGATTTCTGTAATATCACCTTCCCTGTCAATAATCCATCCCCTGTGTATATCTTTACTGAATACATCCAGTTTATTTGCAATAATGTAATCAAGATTTTTTCTGAAAAGCTTCTCTTTTGCATTTTCTATAATATCTGTGCTTTCTGCAGCAAATCCTATAAGTATCTGACCTTCCTTTTTTATCTCCCCTAATTTTTTCAGTATGTCTGGGTTAGGTTTGAGATGGATAACAGTTTTTTCTCTTGATTTTTTTAACTTCTCTCTGCTAAAACTTTCCGGTCTGAAGTCTGCAACAGCTGCATTCATTATTATAACATCTGTCTTTCCTGCTCTACTAACAACCTCCCTGTACATATCTTCTGCAGATATAACATTGATAACTTCTATACCGTAGGGTTTTTTCAGACAGGTGGGGGCAGAGATGAGGGTAACATCTGCTCCAAATGCATAAGCAATCTTTGCAATGGCATACCCCATCTGACCAGAGGATGCATTGGATATATATCTGATAGGGTCAAAATATTCCCTTGTCCCTCCTGCTGTTATTAAAACTTTTTTACCTTTCAGGTAATCTGGAAGTATAGACCTGAGCACGACTGTTTCTATGTCTTCTACATCAGCCAGTTTGCCTTCCCCTTCTTCTCCACATGCCAGTTCCCCTTCCGAAGGTTCTACAAACAGGTGACCCCATTTTTTCAGAGTGCTGATATTTTCCTGTGTCTGGTTTGATTTATACATCTGAGTGTTCATTGCAGGGGCAAACACTATGCTTTTGTCGTAAGCAAGGGCTACTGATGTAAGAAAACTGTCTGTTATGCCTGCTCTTACCTTTGATATTGTGTTTGCCGTTGCTGGGGCAATAACAAGACTGTCAGCCCATCGTGCCCAGAATATATGTTCCAATCCTGTTTTCCCGTCTTTCCAGTCTATCAGTACCTCTTCTCCAGTTAAAGCCTTAAATGTTAAACTACCAATAAACTCTGTAGCGGAAGGAGTCATACAGGCTCTGACTTTAGCACCTTTTTTCTGTATCTGTCTCACGAGCTCACAGGCTTTATATGCAGCTATTGAACCTGTCACACCAATCAGTATATTTCTGCCTTTCAGTATCATTTTTACCTCTCCAAAATCTCCCCATCAGACTATATATAGTATGATAACACCTATCAGATACACTGTTATGAGTAAGATAGATTCGTAAGCTAAGATAAACATCTTCTTTTCTGCTCTGTAGATAAGTCCGATTATTACTATTGCAGTCATTATTGTTGCTATTCCGGCGGAAAATATATTGTCTTTATCCATAATTGCAAAAATAGAGTTTTTGGTATAGAAGAAGTCATCTATAGCAAGGATAAGTATGTTGAATATATTACTTCCTTGGGAGATTTGCCACGAGATGTTATTGATCAGCATTGCCATTCCTTTTACGTTTGCATTCATTTTACTGCTGCAATTGATACGGCAATTTCAGGTAGAGAGGTTGAGAGAGCCACAAAAAATGTTCCAAAGAATGTTTCTGTCATTCCATACTGATGGGCTATCTCTTTACCTATCTTTGGAAGTAAAGCAGAGGCAAATATGATAATTACTGCATTTATACTGTAATTTATCAGAGTTTTTTTTAACGATATGTGGGTGTACTCTAACTGTCCGGCTGTTTCTTCAACAGCCTCTACTAAAAACCTTCTTTCGTAATGGGTTTGATTACCCATATGGCTAGAAGGTAAAGGAGAATAATAAAAAACGAACCATAAGAAATCCACCCTAATACGGGTATTTTATCCCCTAAAAATACTGTTGAAGCTGATGAGACTTATCATTATTATTCCGAAAGCTGCAGATATTGTAAGACCATGATGTACCTTTGTTGTTATAGGTTTTCCCCTGATGAAACTATCTAATAGAGCAAGGATAAGCAGATTGAACATGCAACTGCCGTAGATGTCTCCTGCTGCAATGTCTGGAGAGTCTGCATATGTTACTGCACTGATACCTGTAATAAGTTCAGGCAGAGACGTAATAGATGCAACAAATACTATACCTACTATTGTTCTTCCTAAGTTGAGCTTTTCTGCCAGAATATCTCCGTATTTTACTAAATTTTTTCCTGACAGGAAGATTATTGTGGTCAGAATAATAAATAGAATCCACAGCATTGTTTACTTCCTCAGGAAATATTCTATCCATTTCTTAGACTCTATAATTCCAAATAGAATAATACAGGTCAGAAAGATGTATTTCCAATCTTCAATGCTCATTGGCACAGCATGAATCCAATGGGGGAACATATATATAGCTGAAAGCTGTAATACTGCTCCGATAGATACACCTAAATACATGTATGGATTAACAGTAAAGCTTTTCTTTATATCTTTAAAAAATGGTTCCACTCTGATGGCTTGAAATCCATTAAACCATTGATTGACTATTAGAGAAGTGAATGTTATAGTCACTGCTTCTTCATAAGACATGATTTTCAGTAAATACATAAAGAGTAAAAAGTTTATTCCTCCCATAAAGAAGGCGGTAAATACAATGTCAAACAGCTGTTTTTTATCAAAGAATGTTTTTTCAGGCTTTCTTGGTTTCTCTTCCATAAGATTTTTTTCTTCTCTGTTAAAGGCAAAAGTTTTGTCCTGAACGCCTTCTGTAACAAGATTAATCCATAATATCTGTATAGGATAAAGAGGAAGGGGAAGTTTCATCAGAAATGCTGAAGTGAGAAGCATTATCTCTCCAAAAACTGCAGGATAGGAGGTAATATATAACCCTTCTTATGTTGTATGCTATTGCTCTTCCCTGTTTTACTGCATCAACTATAACAGCAAGGTTGTTATCTGTTATTATCATCTTTGCTACATCTTTAGCAGCTTCTGTTCCACTTCCCATAGCTATGCCAAGGTCTGCTATCTTTAATGCAGGAACATCGTTTACGCCATCTCCAGTCACTGCAACAATCTCTTTATTTTTCTGAAGGATTTTGACAATTCTGTATTTGTCTTCAGGTGATGCTCTTGCAATAACAGATGTTACTTTTAGAAGATTGTAAAGTTCTTCATCAGAGTACTCATTAAGTCTGTGCCCTTCAACAGCGATGTGCATTTTTTTCGTATATGGATACTTCCCTGGCAATAGCAATGGCTGTTTTTCAGATTGTCTCCTGTAACCATAATAACCCTTATTCCCGCTTTTTTAGCTGTTATAACAGCATCTTTAACACCTGCTTTGGGAGGGTCTATAAATCCAATAAGACCTACAATGTTTATCTTTATATCTTTGATATTATCCGGAATACTGTCTATCTTGGAGTATCCAAAGGCAAGAACCCTCAGCCCTTTTTCTGCCATTTTATTGTGCCAGTTTTCTAACTGGGAACTATTTTCTTTTGACATTTCTTTTAAACTTTCAAAAGCTCCTTTGATGAAGATATATTTTGAGCCTTCTACC
Organism: Persephonella sp.; assembly: GCA_030949555.1. Taxonomy (GTDB): domain Bacteria; phylum Aquificota; class Aquificia; order Aquificales; family Hydrogenothermaceae; genus Persephonella_A. The sequence goes on from JAUZSJ010000041.1 coordinate 7,216, forward strand.
TGATTAACAGTTGCCATTAATCTGAGATTTGAGTCAAAGGGAAACTCCCATACTCTGGGAAAAGATTTTCTTGCCATTTTCCAGTCAAAATCTTTTTCAGAAAGCCATTTTAATAGAGCAATTTCGAGGGGTCTCCTCTACTTTCATCAGCATCATTACACAGGGCAGCACATAGAAATAAAGGATATTTTTCTATGGCGTGATACTCTTCTACTTTTAACTTGCCTTCTGTTATTGTTCCTGTTTTGTCTGATAATATGTATGTTGCACCACCTAAAGTTTCAACAGACGGAAGATGTTTAACCAGTGTTTTCCTTTTCGCCAGTGCCATAGCACCTATAACCAGAACAAATGTTACAACAAGTGGAAGTCCCTCTGGAACAGCAGAAACAAGCTTCCTGATATTATCAGCAGGAACAGTTTATATAAATCTCTTCCCTGAATTATCCCTAAACCAGTATAAATGAAAGTATCAAAAATAGCAGCACCATCCATTTGAAAGAAAAAGATTTTAATGCCCTGTTAAGGGGGCTGTCTGGAGATTTTTCCTTAATCTTTTCAGCAATCTTTCCAATTTCTGTATTTTTGCCTGTTGCGTAAACAACACCTTTACCTTTGCCTCTAACAACAATGGTTCCTTTGAACAGTACGTTTTTTCTTCCGTGAGGGGAAACTTCTTCTCTGTATACTTCTTCTGCTATTTTTTCAACCGGTATTGATTCTCCAGTGAGAATAGATTCATCTACTAAAAGTCCTCTGGACTCTATCAGCCTTATATCTGCTGGAACAACATCTCCTTCTGTGAGGAGAACAATGTCTCCGGGAACAATCTGGGAAACGGAAATTTCTATCTCTTTTCCCCCTCTCAAAACCTTTGCATGGGTTTCTGTCATCTTTTTTAGAGATTCTATGGATGCTCGTGCTTTTATCTCCTGAACAAATCCTAATATACCGTTTATCAAGAACAATCCCTAAGATTATTCCTGCGTCAAGTTTATCTCCCATGTAGAAAGTTATACCAACAGCTGTAAGAAGAATAAAAACGAGGGGATTATTAAACTGTCTGAGGAATATAACAAATATACTTTCCTTTTCTTTCCTCTAACTGATTGGGACCAGACTTCATTAATCTCTTTTTTGCTTCTTCGTCAGGCAGTCCGTCAAAGTAAGAGCCAAGCTCTTTCACTACTTCTTCTGAAGCCATCATATAAAAAGATCTACTCATGAAAACCTCGGCAGTTTCCAGTTGTAAAGTATGGCCATTATTCTAATCATTAAAACTAAGGATGCACATACTACGGAAGCAGTGCTGATGCTAAATCCAGAGCTAACAGTTATGTAAAATCCCACTGCTCCTATTATGGCACAGGAAGCATAAAAATCATCTTTTAAAACATTCGGGACTTTTCCAAGTAGTATATCACTTATCATCCCTCCTCCAATACCTGTCAGTGTTGCTAATATCACAACACCAAAAAATGAAACTCCAGCATCGTATGCTATCAGTGCCCCTGTCGTTGAGAATGCTGATAGCCCTATGGCATCTGGTATCAGAATAAAAAACCTGTTGCTTATGTCCCTTTTAAATATACGGTATAGAACAACAGCAAGCCATACTCCAAACAGAGCAAATGAAAAATCTGTGAAG
>JAUZSJ010000042.1 GCA_030949555.1 Persephonella sp.
TGAAAAAGTTTTACTATAAAGGAGCATGAGCCTTTAAGTCCTATAAATCCATACGGACAGTCTAAAGCATTTATTGAAAAAAAATTCTTGAGGATTTTAGTAAATCATACGGTTTTAATTATATATCTTTAAGATACTTTAATGTATCTGGTGCAGACATGAAGACAAGGCAAAATTGGAGAAAGCCATAATCCAGTAACCCATTTAGTTCCTCTAATTTTGAAAACGGCAAAAGGTGAGAAAGGGAAAATATAAAAATATATGGAACAGATTACCCTACTGAAGATGGAACGGCTGTAAGGGGATTACATACATATAATGGATTTAGCTGATGCTCATATTAAAGCATTAGAGTATCTCATTGGAAAATAAAGAAAGTGATGTTTTTAATCTTGGGTATGGTTGTGGATTTACTGTAAAGCAGGTTACATAGAATACTGTAAAAAAAGTTACAGGTATAGATTTTCCTGTAGTTGAAACAGATAGGCGACCTGGTAGATCCTGCTGTTTTTAATTGCAGACCCTACAAAAGCGAAAAAGTAAGTTAGACTGGAAACCAAAATATGATGATTTAGAATTTATAATAAAAGGACCGCATGGGAATGGGAAAAGAATAGGGAGATTTTAAAAGGGAGACGGACTTGAACAGATACAAAATAGTATATCTGCAGTTGCTTATCATTTCTTCTTTTGTGTCTATATCTGTTTTTTGAGATTTTTAGTAGTTATTGGACTACTGTGGACTATATGGCAAATTGTAAAAAAGAAAAGAAAAAGAAATGTGGAAGGCAGAGCTTAGAATTTCCTTTAATCACTTTTTCTGCTGTTTCTGTAATCTCAACAGTTTTGTGTTTGCTCCTAAAATGATACTAAAGGCTGTGGAAGAGGGGCTGTTCCAACTACTGTATTTTTTTAAAGTGGAGGTTAATGAAAATAATATAAAAAATATTCTTCATCTGTTTATTCTGATAGGAGTATTGTCCTTACTTCTATTATTTTTTACAGATATGTGCAGACTGGAAAAATTCTTCCTATTTGGGGTAGGAGCTTTTGAAGTAGGACAATTTTATGCTGAGTTTTCACTTATTGCATTGTTGTTAAGTATTAGGGTGTGGAGAATAAACAATAAATTTGGATGGTTATATATTTTTATTTCTGATTTTTATAATGTAATTCTATTTCTGTCAACTAAACAGTTCTCCTCTCCTTGGATTTTTGTTGTGTTTGTTTTGACCATTTTTGTCCTGAGCAAAAACGGTATTATAAACAAGAAAAATCTTTTCAGCCCTTCTGATAGCCCTTACAGCTGTTGGAGTGTCAGGATACGCATATCTTTCTCAAACAGACATCCGGTTTAAAACGCTGAACAACATAATAACAGGAAAAGAGCCTTTAAACTATCAGACTCTAAACAAGAATAAGCAGTGCCCGGGTTGGTATCGGCTATGATGCTGTTAGAAATAATACAGAATGACATAAAAAGAAGGGAAGCTACACATAAATCTTCTGATTGGACACGGTATTCGTTCAGGATACTATCTTCCCCACGAGAAAGTCCCAAAACTCACATGAAATACGAATCTGTTTTTATACTGTCTGAGTTTATTGAAAAGGGGTTTAGCTGGACTGTTGGCCAGAGCTAGTTTATTATATTTATTGCCTTTAAAACATTTTTAACAGTGAAGATAAGGAAAATACAGATATAATTGCTTTAGGTCTGTTTATTCCCCTTCTTGTACACATTATTGGCTCTGTTTTTACCTTTTCTGGGATGCACTGCTTCCTATGTATCTACTACTGTTTAAGGTTGGGGAAGTTTATTTTAGGAATAATGATAAACGGTAGTTATTCTGCCATGCTTTCACTGTGTCTTTTCTTCATTTTCTAACCACTCCATAAAGAATGCCAGGAATATACCGACAAAGAGTCCGAAACAGCAGCGACGGCAATGATGAGATTGCTCTTCGGTTTTACGGGAGTATCCGAAAAGTAAGGAGGTGTGGTTATTTCAAATCCTTTTAAGTTACTGATTTGCATTTTATAGTTTTCCAGTTCTTTGGATATTTCTATGATTTTTTCTTCCAGAGAAACTATATCTATTTATCTATATTTGAAAGATTTTTTTGAATCATCGAGTTAAATTTTTGAATCTGAGTAAGTCTGTTATTCAAAATAGACACTAAGTTGGATAATCTCTTTTTTTCCTGATTTAATTTGTTTCTCACATGTGGATTATCATTTAAATATGTTATTATAGCTGGAACAATATTTTTTTCTAAGTTCGAATTTCTGAAAGCATATTCCACAGAAACTTTCAATGCCTGGGAATTTTTTAAATCTATAACTGAAATTTTTCTCAGATTTTTTGCCATATAAACAGGAATATTAAGTTTCTCAGATAATTTATTAACTTTATTTGTTCTTATAAAGTTATTTACTATATTTAAATATTCTTTAATTTCTGCCTTTGTAACTATAGGTTCCTTTTTCCCATCTATATATAAACTCGGTGGTTTTACTGTAAAAGATACCTCATAGATTCTCTCGGAAAAAAATGTATATAAGACGGAGAATAACAGGAAAATAATAGTGGAACTAATAACTACTTTCCACCTTTTTTTCAAGGTGAGCCACAGTTCGTATAGGTCTATTTCGTCCTCATAGTATATAATCTGTTCTCTGTCTGTTTTTACAGGGAGTTTTTCTTTTTCCATTCAGACTCCTTCAGTATATATAAATGCCGAAGGCGGGAGTCGAACCCGCACGCCCTTACGGGCAGGGGATTTTGAGTCCCCCGCGTCTGCCAATTCCGCCACTTCGGCATATAGATATATTTTACCAGATTATACCCTTTACCTACCAGTTCAAGGGCAAAACTTTTAACCTCATCAATCTTTTTCATAATTTTTTTCGTTTATATACTTTTCTCTGATTATTTTTCTTATAATGGAACGGAGAACATTTTTCTGATTTATATTTGATAATATAAAGTTTTTTTTCATCTTTTCTATCGCTTTTTCTGTTATCTTTTTCTTTTCTTCTTCAGGTATATTTTTCCAGATGTGGTTTATGATTATATGTTCTACAGCTATGTCTGTCAGTTCTTCTGGAATATTTTTTAAAATATCCTCTGGTATATTGTGTTTTTTTAGGACTTCTTTCCATTTTCTCTGCTCTTGGTCTGTCTTCTATTTTTTTCCTGTTAAGGTTTTTTATTTTTTTCTCTAAAAACAGGAGACTGAACTTTTTTCTCTTTTCAGGTGGATATCTTTTTATCTCTTCTTTTATCAGCTTTTTTATGATATCAGAGGGAATACCTCTGTTAAAAGCTTCTTCAAGTATTTTTACCTCTTTTGGCGACAGGGTTAAATTATATCCTGACAGTTTTCTTACATATCTGGAAATCTCTTCAAAAAAGTTTGAATTTTTATCACTTTTCATAATAAACTGGTCGGATTTTTTGTGAAAAAGCTTAGTCCACTCTGATTCCAATTATGGAGATGTTGAATTTGTGGGATAGCTCTTTCAGTTTTTCCCTCTCTATCAGGAATGTTTTTTCTGCTTCTACTGCCAGCAGTCTGGCTTTTGCCTTTTTCATACTTTTTAATGTTTTTTCTCCAACAACAGGGACGTCGTATCTCATGTCCTGATTTCTTCGTGCCACTTTACACACGACTGTTCCCTCTCCTGCAAGCTCTCCTCCTCTGATTATGCATCTGTCTGTTCCTTCTAATCCTTCAACGGCTATTACAATTTTGTCCTTAACTACTACAGTCTGTCCAATGTCAAGAGAGGCAATCTCTCTGGCTATTTTCAGTCCAAAATAGGCATCCTCCAACAGCTCTTTTGAAGGTTCATTTCCTCCTATCAGACCTTCTGGAGCAAGGAGAGAAGACAGATAAGGAGAAGGGTCTATAGGGTTAAAACCTTCCTTTTCTAACTCTTTTAAGACCGCTTCTAATATAGATTTTGCCCTTCTGTCAATCAGTTTTCCAAAAAACTCTTTTGCTCTTCTGTCAAATCGATGTATAGAAGTCAGCAGGTGGTAATGCTCAATTTTTCCGAGCATAACAACATCTGATATGCTGTCCTGTTTCATTGTGTCTATCAGTTTCTGAGCCTGACCAAGATAAAGCCATCTTGTTGGGGCAATACTCTGGATTTTTCTGTCTGTTATTCCTTTTATTCCGTAGATGATGAGTTGTCTGTTTTTCTGGAGTGCTGATTTTGCAAACTCAACAGGCAGTTCACCTGCTCCTGCTATCAGTCCTATCTTTTTCATTTTCTTTTTGATGCTTCCGGGGCAATTCCCCTCTTTGAAGTTTTTACAAAATCTATTAACTTTTGAATCTCAGAAGTCTGTGGAAGTTTTCCTGAACTTCCTTTATTCCTTCTTCTAAGGTTGCAGACTTTCTGAACAGTATTCTGTATGCTCTCTTTGAGGAGTTTTATCTGCTCAGAGGTAAAACCTCTCCTTTTCAGCCCTACAAGATTTAGACCGTAAAGCATTGCATGGTTTTTTGACGCCCTTGTGAATGGTGGGATGTCTTTGTCTACAGCTGATGCTCCTCCAACCATTGCATAATCACCAATCCTGCAGAACTGGTGAATAGGTGTAAGCCCCCCGATAAAAACATAGTTTCCGATTTTTACGTGTCCTGCAACTGTTACAGCGTTGGCAAGGATTGTGTCGTGTCCCACCTTACAGTCGTGGGCTATGTGGACGTAAGCCATAAGATAAGTGTTGTCTCCAATCTCTGTTATTCCATCGTCAAAGGATGTTCCTCTGTGGATAGTTACATACTCTCTGATTATCACACTGTTTCCGATGTGGACGTAACTTTCTTCTCCTTTAAAACCTAAATGCTGAGGAATTCCTCCAATTACGGCTCCTTCGTATATTTTGCAGTCTGAGCCTATAGTGGTAAAATCTCTGATTTTTACGTTTGAAGATATCTCTGTGTTGTCTCCGATTTTTACGCTGTCTTCAATAATAGAAAAGGGGCCAACCTTTACGTTGACCCCTAACTGAGCTTTTTTTGATACTATAGCTGTCGGGTGTATCTCTACACTCACCTATTCACCTTATACTAAAAGGCTTTTAAGGACTTCTTTAGGCTGAACGCCAACTTTTGTGTCAACTACCTGACCATTTTTGAATACCATTATTGTAGGGATTGCTCTTATGCCGTATTTCATGGCTATGTTTGGGTTTTCATCTGTGTTGAGTTTACATATTTTTGCCTTTCCTTCTAACTCTTCTGCTAACTCTTCTATTACTGGTGCTATAAGTCTACATGGTCCACACCATGGAGCCCAGAAATCAACCAACACTGGCAGGTCAGAGTTTAATACCTCCTGCTCCCAGTTTGATTCGTTTACGATGCACACTTTGCCAGCCATATTTTATTCCTCCTTTAGTAGTAGCTTATAGATTTCCAGTGCCTTCTTATTTTTGATGTAGTAGCACACAATAGACCCCTGTCTCTTGTACCCTAGTATACCTTTATTACGGAGAACAGACAAGTGCTGTGATACGTTAGGTTGAGGAAGGTCTAAAGCTTCCCAGATATGTTTTACGCATTTTTTACTGAGGCTTAAAAACCCTATAATCTTAAGCCTGTTTGGATGTGCTGAGGCTTTCAGAAGTTCTGCATTTTCTTCTAAAAACTCTTCATCCTTCCATTTTTCTTTTGGGTCTACCATAATCTGTTCATTCATATCGCCCACCACCTTTATTTAGATTTTGATATATTAGAATAACAGTAATTATATATAAAACAGGATTATTAATGCAAATATTTTTATATATCTGTTTAAAGATTTTTATAATTTAAATCATATTGAGAGAAGGGGAGATTAATCCCCTATTTTCAGGCTACTTTTTGGATTATATCTTTAGTTGATATTATGTGTTTGTCCAGTCCTAACTCTTTAGGTTTCAGTCCTATGGCCAGTCCTATCATCTGGGGAAGGTGTAAAACGGGCATTCCTATGTTAACTCCAATTCTCTCTTCTGCTTCTTCCTGCATTGCATCAAGCTGGGTGTGGCAGAGGGGACACGGTGTTACCATAAAGTCTGCTTTTTCTTCTTTTGCAGACTGGGCATCCATTGCTGTCAGTTTAAGTGTAACCTTGTCTTCTGCAGACCAGAAGGAGTGAAAACCACAGCAGGCGAGCCTCGCGGTATGGTCAACAGGATTTCCTCCGATGGCCTCAATAATCATCTCAATGGATTTTGGATTATCTGGGTCTTCGTATCCGATGAGGTAGGGAGGTCTTATTATGTGGCACCCGTAAAATGGGGCAATGTTGAACTCTTTAAGGGGCCTTACCACCATCTCTTTCAGTCTGTCTAATCCAACTCCGTCTACAACTTCCCACAGGAAATGGGTCACCTCTGATGTTCCTTTATATTCAAGTCCCGCTTCTTTTAAAACTTCGTTAACTGCATTTTTCAGCTCCGGATCGTTGTCTAATTTGAACTTTGCTTCCCTGAGCATCAGTGTGCATGTATTGCATATGGTGAGCAGGTCCAGTCCTAACTCTTCAGCAAGGGCAAGATTCCTTGCATTTATTGTCAGGGCTAAAAACTCATCTTTTTCCTGAACTGCTCCTGCTCCGCAGCATGTTGCAGCTTCAAGCTCTATAAGTTCCATTCCCAACTTTTCTGCCACTAACTTTGTGGAGTTATACAGCTCAGGGGCAACCCCTTTTGCTGAACACCCTGTATAAAAGGCATATTTAAGCTCTGCCATTATTCTTTACCTCCGGTTTCTGCATAGTTGGCTCTTTTTCCTGTTTTTCTTTTGTCTTCGTATATGACACCCATAATCTGTGGCAGTTTTATTTTTACTTCTTTTTCTTTTTTCTTTGCCACTTCGTATATCTTCTGAACCTCTTCTAATCTTTTTATCTTGTGTCCTCCAAAGAAGTCTGCATAGTTTACTTTACCTTTAAGCATCATTTTGATACCGAATGGAGCCCTTTTTATTGCTCCTAACAGTCCCTCCTGTCTCATAGGAAGGAGCATCTCGTTAAGGAGACCTCTGTTGTATATGTCCTGCTCAAATATCTCTGCGTGTATCTCACCGGGTGTTTTGTATCCTTCTTCAGCAGCCATAATTCTCAGTCTGATAATGTTCTCATAAGGCTGAACCTCTTTTGGACATCTTGTTGTGCATTCCATACATCTGACGCACCATTCAAGGTTAAAGTCTTCTAAAACAGCTTCCAGTCTCTCTTTTTTTGCTCCATCTCTTGTATCTGCTGCAAATCTGTAAGCTTTAGAATGAACCATAGGCCCTAAAAACTCCTTATTTGCCTTTAGAGCGTTACAATCTGACATGCAGGAAGCACACAGAATACAGTCTGAGGCAAAATCAATTCTGTGGTGGTCGTATGGGTCCTGTCTGTACTCTTTCCCATCAACAGGAGGTTTTTCCTTTGGTATGAACCACGGTTTTATCCTCTTCAGTTTATCAATGAGCCAGTCCATGTCGTATATGAGGTCTTTGAGAGGTTTGACATTGCCAATAGGTTCTATCGTTATGGTGTCTGTCTGATACCTGTCCAGAAGGTGAGTAATCTGGACTTTGCAGGCAAGGGTTGCATGACCGTTTATTCTCATGGCACAGGAGCCACAGATGGCGGCACGGCAGTTGTAGCGGAATGATATGGTCGGGTCCTGTTCTTCTTTAGCTTTGAAAAGGGCAGCAAGAACAGTCATCCCTTTTTCAACGGGAAGTTCATATGTTTTGTAGTAAGGTTCGCTGTCTTTTGTAGGGTCGTATCTGAAAACTCTCAGCTTAAACTTTTCCATCTTCCCACCTCTTATAAAAAATGAAACGCTGTTTGGTTTATTTTAAAAGGTTTTTTGACAAAAATCAAAGATTTTTTGAAAATTTTATATCCAGATATATTTTTATAATTTATTTAAAAAAAAGGGGTACAGGTCTTTGAATTTTGATAAGATTATTGTTCAGCCCTACAGCCCCTGAGGACAGTATTAACAGGCTATTTATTGCAGAAAAGCTGAAGGAGATTTTTACCTTGACATTCAGTGGAATAATTCTGGTTCCATGTTCCCAGAGAAAGTTATGACAGGGGAAGGGGACAGTTTTTAGGAAGTTATTTTTTAAGAGACCTTCTCAGGTTCAGAGGAGATAAAAGCATTGTCCTGGGTATCGTTTCTTACGACCTTTATGAACCCGGGCTGAACTTTATCTTTGGAATTGCTTCTTACTATACAAAAACGGCTGTTATATCAACATACAGACTGCATAACAGAGGTTTTACAGTTTTCAGGAAGATTTTAATGTCTTTATGGACAGGGTTGTTAAAGGGGTCTGTCCATGAGATTGAGCATACCCTTGGTCTTGGGCATTGTGATAATCCAGAATGTGTGATGTACTTTTCTGTGATCTCTATAGGTTGATACAGATAGAAAAAGTTATTATTTTTGCTCAAGATGTTACAGAAAAGTCAGGAAAGCAATTGGTTTATAATGTTTAAAAAAGTGGAGGTCAGGATTTGACTGATATTAAAAGGGTAAGAGGCTTTCAGGATATATATGGAGAAAATGCAAAAAAATACAGATATGTGGTAGACACAGCAAGGGATATTTTTAAAAGGTATAACTTCTCTGAGATAATACTTCCGTATGTGGAGGATGTCTCCCTTTTATTCGCTCTGTTGGTGAAGAGACAGACATAGTTCAGAAAGAGATGTATGTGTTTGAGGACAGAGGTGGAAGAAAGGTTGCCCTGAGACCTGAAGGGACTGCTTCTACTGTAAGGGCATTTATAGAAGAGAGACTGTATGCAAAAGGTGGATACCACAAGCTGTTTTATGAAGGTGCAATGTTCAGATACGAAAGACCTCAGGCAGGTAGGTACAGGCAGTTTCACCAGATAGGTGCAGAGATTTTTGGTGTATCTTCTCCAGTAGCTGATGCAGAGCTGATAAAGATGGTTAAGGACATTCTTGATGCTTTAAGTATAAAAACAAGACTTGAGATTAATACTTTAGGTGATTTTGAGAGCAGAAAAAGATATATGGAAGTTTTGAAAGAGTATCTGAAAGGTGTTGAAAGCAGTCTGTGTGAAGACTGCAGAAAAAGGATAGAGAGAAACCCATTAAGGGTTCTTGACTGTAAAGTGGAAGGATGCAGAGAGGCTACAGAAAACGCTCCTGTTCTGACAGACTCCTTGTCGGACAGAAGTTTAGAGAGATTTGAAAGACTGAAGGAGTATCTCAGCGGTCTTGGCGTTGAGTATATTTTTAACCCAAGGCTTGTCCGAGGACTTGATTACTATACAGATACTGTTTTTGAGTTTATAACAGACATGATAGGTGCACAGGGAACAGTGGCTGCTGGAGGCAGATATGATACCCTCGTAAAACAGCTTGGCGGTCCTGATACGCCTGCATTAGGGTTTGCAGCTGGTATAGAGAGACTGATGCTGCTTGTTGAAAAACATGCCTGCTGAAGAAAAGACCTGTTGTTGTTATACCTGTTGTTTCTGAGTTTAACATACAGGGCTTGAAGGTAGCTGAGAAATTGAGAGAAAGAAGTATAAAAACAGAGCTTTTACTGAAAGAGGGAAGCCTGAAATCCCGTATGAAATTAGCAAATAAGATGAATGCAGGATTCGTTGTCTTTGTTTCTGAAAAGCCGGAGCTGAAAGATATGGAAACAGGAGAGCAGGAACAGTTTGGAAAATGTGGAAGATCTTATAGATGTGGTTGTGGAAAAGGTTAAAACAGATTAAGCCCCGACCTTTACAAACTCTGCGTACTTTCTGTCTGTTTTCATTATGTGGGAAAAGAGCCACGAAAAAGTGAATGCCACAAGCTCCCTCAGAGCTTTCTGGTCTCCTTTTAGATACCTTTCCTTCTCTTCTGCATAAAGTTTTTTAAACATGTTGTGGATTTTTCTATGGTTCTCTGTTTCTGGGAATCCTATCTCTTCCATATATTTTTCTTCATAACTCAGATGATACTTCAGGTATTTTTCTAAATTTTCTAAAAAATGCTCAACAGCTTCTTCTTTTGCTCCTTTTTCTAACTCTGTGTAGAACTGATTCAGCATATCTACCAGTTTCCTGTGCTGTCTGTCAATTTCTGGTATCCCAAGCTCTAACTCCTTACTCCACTCAATTAAAATCATTCCTTTACCCCTGCTTAATTTTTTGATATTTTTATCATTTTGTATATTATTTCCTATTAAGCTAATTATTTATTAAGCTAATTATTTATTATTTAACCTGTCAATAATAACTATTACCGAAACAGGAGGTTTAGTAACTGCTGAGGTTTGAGCTTTTAAAAACAGATGGCAATGCCCGATTGGGCAGGATTTATACATCTCATGGGGAGATAGAAACCCCTGTCTTTATGCCGGTAGGGACTCAGGGAACAGTAAAAGCTGTCACAAAGGAACAGCTGCTGTCAACAAAGCCCCAGATTATTTTGGGGAATACATACCATCTTTATCTGAGACCGGGTATAGAAGTTATTGAGTATTTTGGAGGGCTCCACAGATTTATTAACTGGCAGCTTCCTGTGCTGACAGATAGTGGTGGTTTTCAGGTGTTTTCTCTTGCACGGGATAAAAATGTTTCAGGAAGGCATAAAGCACAGGTTATTCTTTCGGATGAAGGAGTCCGTTTTAAATCCCATTTAGATGGCTCGTGGCATTTTTTCACTCCTGAATTCGTTATCCAGATTCAGGAGATTTTCGGCAGTGATATAATGATGCCCTTAGATGTATGTCCGCCCTATCCTGTCAGCCACACAACAGCCAAAGATGCTGTTTACAAAACGATAAACTGGCTCAGAAGGTCAAAGAAGGCTAAGAAAAACGAAAATCAGGCTCTTTTTGGTATTATTCAGGGCTCTGTATATCCTGACCTGAGGAGAGAAAGTGCAGTCATGACCACTCAGATAGAGATGGACGGTTATGCCATTGGAGGTCTGTCTGTTGGAGAGCCTTCAGAGCTTATGTATGAGATGACAGAGGTCGTTGTTCCCCTTATGCCAGAAAATAAGCCCCGCTATCTTATGGGTGTAGGGACACCTGAGAACATTATAGAGAGCGTCTACAGAGGGGTGGACATGTTTGACTGTGTTATGCCTACCAGAAATGCAAGGAATGGGACGCTTTTTACAACATATGGCAGGATAAACATAAAGGCGGCAAAGCATAAATTTTCTGAAGAGCCTGTTGACAGAGAGTGCGACTGTTATACATGCAGAAATTTTTCCCGGGGATACCTGAGGCATCTGTTCAATGCTGAAGAGATAACAGGAATGACTCTTGCAACAATACATAACCTCAGGTTTTACAGTCGTCTTATGGAAAACATCAGGAATGCTATCAAAGAAGGAAGATTTAATAAGTTCAGGACAGAATTTTATGAAAGATATAACAGCTTGAAAATTTAGATAAAAACTAAAAATTAATAAAGGAGAGAGATGTTAGGAATATTCAGGAAAAAGAAGAGAGAGGTAAAGGTAGTTCACAGATACATAAATGAGAGGGTTGCTGTATTTATAGACGGTGGAAATATGTTCCACGCAAGCACTGCTCTGAAGCTGAAGATAAATTACAGAAGGCTTGTTGAGATTTTAAGGAAGGACAGATGGCTTTTGAGGGCTTACTTTTATACGGGAATTCCTTCAGGAGACCTTCCAAAAGAGGTGAGAGACCAGCTAAAAAAACAGCAGGGATTTTTGAACGAGCTTCAGAATGCAGGCATAAAGGTAAAAACAATCCCCCTGAAAAAAACCCCTGAGGGGTATATAGAAAAGGGAATAGACATACTGATAGCAACAGATATGATAAGTCTCGCATACAAAGATGCTTACGATACGGCTGTACTGGTAAGTGGAGACAGTGATTTTATACCTGTTGTTGAAAAGGTTCAGGAGATAGGAAAGAGGGTGGAAAATGTATCCTTTAAAAAAACCAGTTCATACGAGCTGAGGAAGATGTGTGATGACTTTATCCTTTTAGACAACATAAAACACAGGTTTACAACGCCTTTAAATCCTCCGAAGGAGAAAGAAAAAGAAAGTATTATTCAGAAAGTTAAAACTTTTCTTAAAAAAGTATTTGAGGTGAAAAAATGAGGAAGGTTGGATACATATACGACCCTGTCTATCTGAAACATGATACAGGAGAAGGACATCCTGAATCTCCCCAGAGGTTAATGGCTATCAGCGAGTATGTTGACCTTATAAAGGATGAGATAGTTCATGTAAAACCAAGAAAGGCAACTGGACAGGAGATAGCCCTCGTTCACGACACTTATTATCCTCAGGAGATTATGGATTTGTGCTCAGCAGGTGGAACATACCTTGACCCAGATACGAGATGCTCAATCTTTTCCTATGAGGCTGCTGTTTATGCTGCTGGAGCAGGGCTGGAGGCTGTTGACAGAATGAAAAATGGTGAGGTTGAGAGAGTGTTTGCAGCTGTGAGACCACCGGGACATCACGCTGAGCACGCAAAAGCAATGGGTTTTTGTATATTTAACAATATTGCTATAGCAGCAAGGTATGCCCAGAGAAATGGATATGAGAAGGTTTTTATTATAGATTTTGATGCCCACCACGGGAATGGAACACAGAAGGCGTTTTACGATGACGATACGGTCTTTTATTTCTCAACCCATCAGTATCCCATTTTATCCAGGAACAGGTTCAAGGGAGGAAAAAGGAACAGGAAGGGGATACGGTTTTACATATAACGTGCCACTTCCTGCAGGAACAGGAGATGACGTTTATGAAAGGATTTACTCAGAAGAGCTCCCTCCTCTTGTGGAAAAGTTCAGTCCAGACATAATAATGGTGTCAGCAGGATACGACCTTCACATGGATGACCCTCTCACACACCTCGAAGTAACTACAGATGGTATTGGTAAGATTGTTGAAAACATACTGAAAACAAAGGACGTTCCTTTCTTGTTTATGCTTGAGGGAGGTTACAACATCATAGCGTTAGGGGAAAGCGTAAAACTGACAATAGAAAAGATGCTTCAGATATGAAAAGGAAGACTGTTTTAGACCTGTTCAGAAAAGGAGAATTTTTTAACTTTTACTACAGCCATGTAGTAAGCTCACTGACAAACAGCTCGAAAGAAGTATCCCTGAACAGTATATTTTTTGCTATTAAGGGAAGCAGTGCTGACGGTCATCATTTTATTGAGGATGCAGTCAGAAAAGGTGCGAAAACTGTTGTGCTCCAGGATAAAATGTGGGCTGAATTTTTAAGGAAAAGATATCCACAGATAAATGTTGTTTTAGCTGAAAATACCAGAAAGATGCTGGCAGAAATTTCCCGTATCTATTTTGATTACCCGGACAGAAAATTAAAGGTTATAGGGATAACAGGAACTAACGGTAAAACAACTGTTTCCCACCTTACAGCCCAGTATCTGCAGATGCTTGGAATAAAAACAGGGATTATAGGGACAACAGGTTACAAAGTAGAGGAAAAAATTCTGTCAGAGGGAAGAACAACACCAGACCCTATTCAGTGGTATAAAACCTTATTCCAGATGAAGCAGATGGGAGCTGAGTTTGTTGTTGCAGAAGTTTCATCTCATGCTCTTGACCAGTACAGGGTGTATGGAACCCGGTTTAAAGGAGTAGTGTTTACCAATCTATCTCCGGAGCATTTAGATTACCACAGAGATATGGAAAATTATTTTGAAGCAAAGAGAAGGCTGTTTAGCTGGAACAGGCAGTCTCCTTCTGCTGTAAATGCTGACGATATTTATGGAAAAAGACTGTTGCAGGAGTTTGAAAGCTCTTCAGGTTACGGCTTCTCTGATGGAGCTCATTTCAGAATATCTGATGTAGACCTTTCTCACAATGGCACTGTCTTTACAATTTTTTACAGAGGAAAAAAGTATCCAGTCAGGACAAAACTGATAGGTAAATTTAACGTTTATAACACTGCAGCTGCATTCTCACATGAATCAGTGAGATCAGGTTTTAAACCTGAAGATCTGTCAGAGCTGTCATGGCGATTAACACCTGTCAGAGGAAGAATTGAAATTTTAGAAGGTGAGGGCTTCAGAGTTATCATAGATTATGCCCATACACCAGATGCCCTGAAAAATGTGCTGGAAACCCTGAACAGCCTTAAAAATGGAAGGATTATTACTGTGTTTGGTGCAGGGGGAGACAGGGACAGGTCAAAAAGACCTGTTATGGGAGAGATTGCCTCTAAATATTCAGGTGTTATTATTATTACTTCAGACAATCCAAGGTCAGAAAACCCAATGGAGATAATACAGGACATAAAAAGGGGAACAAATAAAAATTCAGATGTTTATATAATCCCTGACAGAGAGGAGGCTATAAAAGAGGCTGTTTACATGGCAGGCAGAGACGATACAGTTCTTATTGCAGGGAAGGGACATGAAATATATCAGGAGATAAAGGGTGTAAAGGTGCCTTTTGACGACAGAAGTGTGGCTGAAAAATATATAAAAAAGAGGCAGCAGAAGCTGCCCAGACAGGAAAAGCGTTAAGCTTGAGGCTACAGCAGGTCGGCAATGGCTGCATCTATTCTTGATTCTAACTCTTCAACAGCTTTTTTAACTTCAGGGTGGTTGGTTCCCTCAAGGAGTGATGAAGATTTCGTCCTTACTATGTATGTGTAATCGTCGTCTTCATACTGGTATATGGTGATAACCCATGGGGAGAGAACCATTGCGTCAGGGTCAACAGTAAAGATTTTGTAAAGTGTTGTTATACTGGTTACTAAAAGTTCTGTATGAAGGTTACGTTCAGTTTGTCAAAGTCAGGGAATATCTTCACGTTGTTTGAGAGGGGTGCAGCTGGATTTGTTGTGTCAACAAGTGTAATCTGCTGGGCTTCAAGATTTGCTTTTAATATCTGAACAACCTCGTCAGCGTCCATCTCAACTTTGTATATAACAAGGCCTTTTCCTGATTTTGACTTTTCCTGTGCAGTGGCAGGTATAAGTATTATAATTATATTTAGTATAAGGAAAATGACCGAAACAAATTTTCCCATTTCTTACCTCCTGTAGCTAAAGGGGCTTTTAAGCCCCTCTTCTTTTATATTTTGAACTGGAAGCCAAGACCCACATATGAAGACTTTGCATCCTCAGGTTCCTGAGTAGTTCTCCACCTTTCCTGATGAGTAGTGAAGTATCAGCTTTGCCCTCTGTTTACTGATATACCAGTTAACTCCAACATCCCACCATGTATTTTTCTTTTCGTATATGGAGTTTCCGTTACTGTCTGGGTCAAACACGCTGTATGAGACTGTTGGCTGAACAAGCTGGCCGTTTGCCAGTTTAAAGTTGTATCCTGCTTTAACAATCCATACCTTGTCTGAGTAATCTGTTCCGTCAGACCAGTCTCTCTTGAGTATGTCGTATTCTCCAACTATATCTACGGTCCGTAGTTTGCTAAAATGTCTATGCCATACATCTCATTCTTATCAAATTGTTTGTTACTCTTTGTTCTGTCAGCACCTTCTCCCTGATGATCCGTAGTTGAGGCCAATTGATGATACCGTTTCTTTTCCTAAAGTATGTCTGTTTGTAGCCTAACTTATACTTTTTCATCTCAGGGTCACCTATAGATACGGCTACTCGTGCAGACCATAGAGGAGACCAGTTTTTGAGGTCTGTGTAGTTCTGGTTATCTCCAACTCCAAGGTTCCAGTTCAGGCTCCATCCTTTAGCCTTATACAGTCCACCCCAGTTAACTAAGAAAATCCTTCCGTTCCCTGAAGCTCTTCCGTATTCTTCACTTGTTCCTTTGTCTGGTTTTCCTATGATGTGTCTCCTGACATAAAAGTTTGGAAGTCCCTTTTCAAATGACAGAACGGCAAAGCCTGAAGTAATACTTTCCTTTCCTATCTGTGGTCTGAAATATCCAAAGGATATATTTGCAAACTGTTTGTCTGCTGACCATGTGAAGTATGCGTCCCACACCTCAAATTTTGAGTACGTCAGTCCTGATGTTTTTACTGCTCCCCTTGCTGCATCTACAGGATTCAGGTCATCTCTTCCAAGGTTGTCGTGGGCAAACCATATCTTCCACGACAGATTTTTCATCAGATGTCCTTTAAAACCAAATCTTCCTCTTCTGATGTAGATGTCTCCTTTGTTTTCTTTCAGTCCGGTTGTTCCCGGTATTTCAACATTTGTTCCGTAAACGCCCCATATCTGTCCCATAAGGAAAATCTCAAGGTCTTTACCTTCTCCAAAATAAAACTTTGGACCTGCTTGAGCAGTTCCTGTTATTAAGGCTGCTGCTCCAAGGCCTGTGATCAAACATTCCTAACTTTTTCATACCGCCAAACCTCCTGTTATTTAGATGTTATCTGGTCAATTATTTCTTTAAGCTGTCTGTCGTGTTTTTTCAGTATCTGTATTGCCTTCATGTCTGGATTACCCATATACCTGACAGCCATGAGGGTTTTACCATCCCTATGACGAGAAGGCCGTCTTTATTTCTGTATGTGTATATACGGTAGGGGCAGAAACCTACAAGGTGAGGGTTGTGTCTGAGGACAAAGTATCCATCAGACAGTTTGCATATGAGATATATGTTCATATCTTCCCAGAAATCCCTTCTGCCCTGCTCTTTCATCCCCTTTGTTACGTGGGAAACCTTTATTATTTTGAAGTTCGCCTCTTCTAAAGCTGAGCGGAGAAGCAGGTCTGCTTCTTCATAGGATATGTCAGCAGATACTTCGTATATGTCTGGTATGTCTTCTTCTTCCTCTTCCTGTGGTTTTGGGCTGGATCCTTTAAGGTTTTTCTCTTTTTTTACAGTTACCTGTTTAGGGGGAATATACTCGTCGTCGTCTTCATCCCTCGTTGACCACTCCATAGCTGTTATACATCCGCTTAAGAGGATGCTGACTGCTGTAAGCAGAAAGAGATGCATCAGTTTTCTCAAGGACATATCCCTCCTTTTTTAGGACAGCCACATTTGACGTCAAGAACTTTCACATTGGACTTTAATGGAGGGTTAACTGTTTTGTGTCTTTTAAGGTAGTCAATCACTATCTCATACACAGGTCTGTGGTCTGGTCTTACATTTTCCCTGCTCTGTATAGATTTCCACCCCATGCCGATACTACATAAGACCTGTTAGGGTCAAGGTCTTTTCCGTTTACTTTTATATTCCTCAGTCTCTTGCCTGCAGGGGCTCCCAACTTAATTTCATACTCAACACCAAGGAGCCTGCTCATGTCTCCTCCCTGCTGATAGAGGGGATTTTCGTTAAATGCGTTGTCTGCAATGTCTTCAAGTATTGCTTTTAGTTTTTCACCTGTCATCTCAAAGGTGTAAACGTCAGGATATGTGATGGCTGTCATTTCGTAAACGTTGTCCACAGTGATATGTTCTCCCGGCAGCACTGTAGTTCCCCATCTGTAACCGGGGGTGAAAACAATCTCTGCGTCAGTTTCTTCCCTTATTGCTTCTCCAATAATCCTGTCAAATGTTGAGTAGAATGTGTCTCTTTTATACAGCAGCTGCTCTGTTTTTGCCAGTTTCTGAGACAGTTTTTCCTCGTATGGTCTGTAAATCACAACATCTGTTTACATTCTTTTGTTCTCCTTGGGGCAATTATGTTCACAGCATTCAGCTTTGAGCAGAAACTCCTTAAAGAGAAAAAACAGAACACTGTTGAGAACATAAAAAATATAGTGGAGAGTTACAAAGACAGCTTTATACTGAGAAACTTAGAAAAGATAGATGAGATGGTTAAAAAGATTGACAACCTTCCTTCTGTTTTTTACATATCTGTTCTGGATGTGGACGGTAGAATTATAGGGAACACAGATATATCAAACTTAGGATTTGTAAACAAAAAACTGTTAGAAAAGTTCAGGAATGCTCCATTTACAGAAAAAAAGAGAAATATTCTCACACTGTATTATCCTGTAAAGGTTGACAGGAATAGCATCGGTTATGTGATTGCCAGTTATGACCTTAATCTTCTGAAATACTCCATAGACAGGGAGATACTGAAAATAGTAGTTCAGACTATGGCAATAGCTGTTCTTGTAATCCTTGTGTCATTTGCCGGTGTGTTTGTTATATCAGGTTATATGTCCCAGCCTCTGATAAACCTAAAAAACAAAATTATGAACATAACCTCAACCTATATAGATGGTTCAGAGCTTGGTATAAAACCTGTAGAAACCATAGGAAGAGGAGATAAGAGCTGTATAAAAAATGTGGCAGACCAGTGCTGGCTTGTTGGAGAGCATCCAGATAAAACTCTTATTGAGATGGGAGAGCTTTCTCTCAAAGAATGCCCATCATGTGAAAAGTTTAGTGAGCTTTCTGGTGATGAAATCAGCCAGCTGAACTACTCCTTTTATATGATGGTAGCCTCCCTGAAGGAATATCTGAGAAAATTAGATGAAGCCCACAGAGAAAGAGAAACACAGCCTATAGGGAGACTTATAGTTGAAGATAATGGGACTGGAATTTCTAAGGAAAATAGGGATAAAATATTCCAGCCATTTTTCACAACAAAAACAAAAGGAATCAGGACTGGGACTGCCTATGGTTTATAAAATAGTTTTCAGCCACGGTGGAGCTGTAAGTATGGAAACAGAAGAAGGAAAAGGCACAAGATTTATTATTGACCTGAAGATAAGATGAACAGATTTTTTGGTAGTGTTCCTGTCATTTTTTTATCTGTCCTCTGGTTTTCAGGACTGTTATAGACTGTTTAAGCAGGAGCAGTTTCTTTCAGCTTATAGATGTTTTGACAGAGTAGAAAAAGACAGTCCCCTTTATCCATATGCTGTTTATTTCAAGATAATTTCTGAGTATCAGATAAGGGGAGAGATTACTGAAATAGATTTAAACAGTTTCAAAGCCACTGCCGTGTATAGCTACGCAAATCTTTTTCTCGCATCTGTTTACAGATTTTCAGACCCAAAAAAGGCATTAAAGTATTTAAACAGTGTTGAGATAGATGCCCTACTCAGTGAAGACCTGCCTTTTTATTACTATCTGAAGCTGGTTGTGTATAAACAGATAGATAATAAACAGTATGACAGGCTGATGAAAAAGTTTGTGATTGAGCTCTGTTTTGACAGGGTTTATGGGTATCCTGTGCTTATGGAAAATATTAAAAAACTCAGTGAAGATGAAATATTCAGGGCAGTTGATACACTTGTAGAAAAGAGAATGTTTAAAAGGGCTCTAAAAGTTATGGAATATATAAAAAACAGTCAGAGAAAATTTATTTACAAAAGTGTTATATATGCAAATCTGAGAGAGTTTGACAGGGCACTTTATTACCTGATGAAAATTTCTGGGAAAAAGCAGGGAGATACTGCATACACTGTTTTGAGACTAAACCCTCCCTATAAACTTCAGTCTGCACTGTTTCAGATAGTTAAAGAGACAGGAAGCAGAAAGATTGTCAGGGCTGCCCACTTTATGATGAAAAGGGCATTTTATCTGAACAGGAGAGATGATTTTCTCTATTACTCCCGTTTTATAACACAAAACTCACCCTATTATTCAGACAGAATCTGGTATGAATTTCTCCAGAAATACAGAGAGAGAAAATTTAAAAAAGCAGTAGTATTACTTGAAAAGAACATCAGGTTTTTTAAAGATAAAGGCAGGGTTTATTACTGGCTGTACCTCAGTTATAAACATTTCAATAAGAAAAAAGCCCTTTACTATCTGAAAAGGGCAGCATCAATAAAAGAAAACAGCTTTTATCCTGTAAGGGCACGGGAGAAGTTAGGAAAATCAGCTGTGTTTGTGAAAAAAGAGAAATACCCACCTGTAAAAAATAAAATCTCAGAGATGATAAAAATGCTTAAAAGTATAGATTACAGATATGCATACATGGAGGGAAGGTATGTCGTTAAAAAGGGAAAAATAAAACAGATAACGTCAGTTATGCCTGAGCTTACAGCAAAACATTTCTCATCAGAGAAGGTGGCTTCCATCTTTTCACATCCTAAACCATTTAAAGATATTACTACTGAAAACATCGTTTATGCTGTTATGAGGAGGGAAAGCTTTTTCAATCCCTATGCTATTTCTCCATCTAATGCTGTGGGATTGATGCAGATTATACCTCCAACTGGCAGATGGATAGCTGAAAGAATAGGGGATAAAGATTTTGACATAACAGACCTGTTTGATATTAGAAAGAATATTAAGTTCGGCAGATGGTACATAAATTATCTACTGAAGAGATTTAACGGTAATCTATTTTATGTGTTTAGTGCTTATAACTGTGGCCCCGGATGTATAAGTAAAGTTTTAAGGAAAAACAGAATACAGAATGTTGAAGAGTTTATAGAACTTATTCCCTACAGGGAAACAAGGTATTATGTTAAATATGTATATCTGAATCTGAAGGTGTATAATCAGATTTATAAGAGGTGAGAGATGTTTACAGGGCTGATTGAAGAGGTGGGGACTGTAAAATCTGTCAAACCTGCTTCTGGTGGTATAGAGGTGGGAATACATTCTGATGTGGTTGTTGAAGATGTATCTATAGGAGACAGTATTTCTGTAAACGGGGTATGTCTTACAGCAACAAAAATAGAAGGAAATGTTATCTTTTTTGATGTTTCTCAGGAGAGTTTAGACAGGTCAAATCTGAAATTTCTGAAAGTAGAGGATAAGGTTAACTTAGAGAGGGCTTTAAAGATTTCAGATAGATTAGGCGGTCATATTGTTCAGGGACATATAGATACAGTAGGTACAGTTGAGAGAATTATCCCGGGAGGAGAACATACAGAGTTTGTTATCTCATTTCCTGAAATTTATACTGAGTTTGTTGTGGAGAAAGGTTCAATAGCAGTAGATGGAATAAGTCTGACTATTAACAGGATAGACAGAAACAGGGTTTCTATCAATATAATTCCCCACACATTCCACAGCACAAATCTCGCTTTTAGAAGAGAGGGAGATTCTGTTAATATAGAGTTTGATATATTAGGGAAGTATGTTAAAAGAATTTTGAATAAAGGTATAAACAGTAAAAGCTATTTAGAAGAACTCCTTGAAAACTTTTAGGTTTAAAATTGGCAGAGAGAAAGAAAAAGAAAAAACATTACGGTAACGTAAGGCCAAAAAGTTACAGAGCCATTTATGAGGAAAAGTTTTACGACATACTACTTCAGCTCAGATATCCACTTATGACTGTTATATTCTTTACGACAATGGGTGTTCTTATACTGATGATTTTAAATAACAGAAGCGATGGAGAAAGTGTACTTAACTACTTTTTCCACACAGTGATAACATTTTCAACAGTTGGATATACAGAAGGGTATCAGACAGACCCTTCCCATCTTATGTTAAACAGATTTTTTGCCACAATATTTATTATTATTGCCGTACCTTTTGTTTACATGTATGGCCTTGTTACGACAGTTAATGTATTTATGAACAGTAACATAGATGAGATATACCGATACTGGAGGATGTACAAAGCTATGGAGAAGCTAAAGGGACATTACATCATATGCAGATTTAACGGTATAACAAAGGAACTGATGAAAAACCTGAGAAAAAGAGGAATAAAATATGTTCTCATTGAACCTGATGCTTCGTTAGAGAAAGAAATCATAGAGTTTGGGGTTGAGTATTATGTTATAGACGAACCTCATAAAAGAAGCGTTCTCCTTGGAGTTGGAATAGAACAGGCAAAGGGAGTTGTTACAGCATTTGAAGAAAATACGCAGGACTTATCTGTTATTGTTACAGCAAGGCTTATAAGACCTGATAAGGACAGTTTTATGGTCTTTGCAACAGCGACAACAGAAGGAGCAGCAGAGAAGATGAGACTCCTTGGAGCCAACGAAGTGATTGTTCCAGATGTGTCGGTGGGAAGAAGAATGACATCTTTCGTTCTGCATCCTCCATCCCCAGTTCTCTCTGGATTTCTTGAGAAAATCGCATATGGTGAGAGAACTGATATGGATATAATAGAAATAAGAATTGAGGAAAGCTCAGACCTTATAGGTAGAAGGCTAAAGGATATAAGGATGAGGCAGGAAACAGGTGCAACAGTGGTGGCTATCGTAAGAGCTGACGGTAAGATGAAAATAGCTCCATCAGGAGATGCACAGATTAAGAAAGGTGATTCATTAATTGTGTTGGGGCATCCGAAAGCATTAAAAAGGGTTGGAGAATTTTTCAAACAATATAAAAAGGAAGAGGTTAAAACAGCATGATTAACTGGGGAAAAGTATGGTCAGATTTTTTTATATTTTTGGCTCTCACCAGTAATGTAGGTTTTATATTCAGTCATGACCCTTATCAGCTTGTTATAGCCATAGGTGTGAATCTACTTGCAACTGTCCTGAAGTTTGGTGCAAAGAAGATACTTGCTGCAGAACTTTTAGCGACTGCACTTGTTGCTGACCTCCACCTGATACCTGCAACTATTCTTTACTTTATGGAAACCCATGTTCCTCTTGCAATAGGTCTTGCAATTGGTGCAGCAGTGGCAAATGTTATCTCTATAGTTATGCTGGTTATAGAGATAATCTTTGAGTATCAAAAAGAGGAAGAGATTTAATTTTTCGTGTTATTTTACACAGTATTATTTTATTACAAAAATCATAAAAATTATAAAATATACTGTATTATAATCTGTGTATTTAAAACATCGGGGTGGGGGTTCGTATGTTCAGGTTTATTCCTGCTTTTCTTATTATGGTATTTATTATTGATTTTTCATGTGCCTATCATCCTGAGGTAAAGCTGGTTTCTGGTGCTGAGGAGATAAAGGTTTATGAAGTTACAGACCCTGCTGAAGGGCTTTTGTTCAAAATGGAAAAGCAGTTTGGATGCAGACTTGTACTGAAAGATATAATAATACCTCCTGCAATAAAAAAGGGATATACGAAAATCATATTGATGAAGAGATAGAGATAATTGGCAGAAATAAAGCCGTTGAGACAGGAGGAAATGTTCTGATTTTGGAAAAGTTCAAAAAAATACCAGAAGTCCAGCTGAATGTTAAATACACAGGTAAAATCCTAATTCTGAAATGTCCCTAAGACAGGGTGAACTCCTCCCCTAAAAATATCTTTCTTACTGTTTTGTCTTCCACTATCTCTTCAGGTGTACCTTCTGCTATTATCCTTCCGTGAGCAAGTATGTAAGCCCTGTCTGTTATTTTGAGTGTTTCTCTGACATTTGTGGTCTGTAAGCACAATGCCTATGTCTCTCTGTATAAGCTGTTTTATCAGGTGGTTTATCTCCTGAATAGATACAGGGTCAACACCTGCAAAAGGTTCGTCAAGAAGGAGAAATGAAGGATTTATTATCAGTGAGCGGGCAATTTCCAGTCTCCTCCTCTCTCCTCCAGATAGGGTGGATGCTTTCTGGTCTTTCAGATGGTATATCCCAAACTCGTCTAACAGAGACTTTGCCTTTTCTTTTATCTCTGTTTTGTCTTCTGTCTGGAACTCTAAAAACATAACGATGTTTTCCCATACAGTTAAGTCTCTGAATATGGAGGATTCCTGAGGTAAAAAAGATATACCTTTCCTTGCCCTTTCGTAAACAGGCAGGTCTGTTATGTCCTGGTCGTTTAGAAAAATGTTTCCCTGGTCAGGTTTTATAAATCCAAGGAGCATTCTGAATGTTGTTGTTTTTCCTGCTCCATTGGGACCAAGCAGACCTATAATCTCCCCTTCCTGAACGTAAAGGGAGACATCGTTAACAACTGTTCTGTCTCTGTATTTTTTTTTCAGATGTTTTACTTCAAGGGTGGACAGTTTTCTCATTTAACTGCAACCTGTTGCCTGTACTTTTTGAAAAATCTCTTTATGTTTCTGACAGCCTGCCTTATTCTCTTTGTGTTTTCAACGACGGCAAATCTGACATAACCTTCTCCATGTTCACCAAATCCAATGCCTGGAGCTACTGCAACATTTGCCTCTGTAAGAAGGAGTTTGCTGAACTCTATAGAGCCTAAATGCTGGAAATCTTCTGGGATTTTAGCCCAGAGGAACATGGTTGCTTTTGGTTTCTGAACTTCCCAGCCTGCCTTATTAAGTCCTTCAACTAATATCTCTAATCTCTCTCCGTATATGTCCCTTGCCTCTTCGACAATAGAGTAATCACTCTCTAAAGCTATGATGCTGGCAACCTGAATAGGTGTAAATGTTCCGTAATCAAGATAGCTTTTCAGTCTTTTCAGATTGTAAATCAATGCCGGGTTCCCTAAAACAAAGCCTACTCTCCATCCAGCCATAGAAAAGCCTTTTGTCAACGAGTAAGTTTCAACAGCTATATCTTTTGCCCTTCCACCTCTAATATGCTGGGGGCTTTATAACCATCGTAGCAAAGGTCAGCATAGGCAAAATCGTGTATAATCCACATTCCCTTTTCTTTTGCAAATTTTACAATCTCTTTAAAAAACTGTATGTCAGCAGTCATGGTTGTTGGGTTATTGGGAAAGTTCAGTATCAAAACCTTTGGTTCTGGATAGCTGTCTTTGTAGGACTCGTAGATGTTTCTCAAAAACTGTTCCTGTTTTTCTTCATCGGAGCCCCTCAAGGGGAAGAGGAACAGTCAGAACAGAAGCCCCTGCTATAACCGGTGCGTAGTAATGTATAGGATACCGTGGAGATGGAACCAGGAACCATATCTCCCGGCGAGAGCATAGCAAGCATAAGATGTGAAAGCCCCTCTTTGGAACCTATTGTTACTATAGCTTCCTCTTCAGGGTCAAGCTCAACGCCAAATCTGTTTCTGTAAAAATCTGTTATTGCCTTTCTCAATCTCGGTATTCCCTGTGACATTGAGTATCTGTGGGTTGTTTTCTTCCTTGCCGATTCACACAGCTTGTCTATAATGTGCTGGGCAGGTTTCAGGTCAGGATTTCCCATGCCAAAATCTATAATATCTTCCCCTTCTTTCCTCAGTCTTGCCTTAAGGTCGTTAACAATGGCAAAAACATATTCTGGTAGTCTTTTTATCCTTGGAAACTCGTGGTATTTCTTTCCTTCCATTTATTACCTCACACATAAAGTATTACAATATTCTATCAGTTAACCTTCTTTGAATCATTTTTGTTCAGAAACACTAATGGGTCTAAAGGAAAACCATTTTTCCTCACTTCAAAATACAGGCCACATTCATTATTTTCTCCAAGCTTTCCTACATAACCGATAACATCTCCCTTTTTCACTATCTGTCCTTCTTTTACAGCAATCTGTCCCACATGTCCGTAAACAGTGTTAAATTTTTTTGCATGCTTGATAACTATCAGATTTCCATAAGCTTTGATACTGTCCCCTGCATATATAACTTTGCCATCTTCAGCGGATTTTATAGGTGTCCTGCAGTCTGTTTTTATGTCTATGCCAAGATGTCTTTTCCTTGAGTTGTTGGCAAATGTCTGGATAACCTTTCCATTAACAGGCCATATAAATCCGAAAGGAACTGTCCTTCTTTTTACCACTTCCTCAACATAGCTTACTTCCCGTTTTTCTATTTTTAATCTCTGTCCTGGTCTGATTATGTAGGGTTTTTTCAGTCCGTTCAGTTTTATTATTTTGCTTACTGTTGTTCCGTATCTCTTTGCTATTTTAGATAAGTTGTCACCTTTTTTAACCCTGTATGTGATAATCCTTTTTGTGACTATTTTTTTCTTTTTTATGTAAAAGTCTTTTTTAGGGCTTTTCTTAGAAACTTTTTTGGTTTTTCCTCTTTTGATGCACAGAACCTGACCTATATACAGTCTGTCAGACTTAAGATTGTTCAGCTTTTTTATGTCTTTTACCCATACCCTGTATTTTTTAGCTATTTTTATCAGAGAATCTCCCTTTTTTACTTTATGCCTTAAGACGCATCTGGTGGAAGATGAAGCTGTTTTATTGACAGGTATTTTCAGTTTCTGTCCCGGTCTTATGATGTAAGGCTTTTTCAGATTGTTAGCCTTTATAATAGACTTTACAGAGACGTTATACTTTTTCGCAATCTTACCTAAGTTATCTCCCCGTTTTACTGTGTATGTCAGTCCAAAGCTTAAAGAAAATGTTAGGAAGATAAGAAGAACAAAACTGTTAATAAAGAATCTCAAAGTCTGTAAAACCCCCATCTTTGTCTTCAAACTGGTATCTGATGTCTGTTACCTCGGCAAGAGGTGGTCCTTTTTCTATTTCAGAAAAAAATTCCTTCAGAGTTTCCTCATCTGCTTCAGCTACCACCTCAACTGTTCCGTCAGGTAAATTCTCACGTATCCTTTCACCCCGAGCTTTTTAGCCTTATCCCTTACAAAATATCTGAAACCTACGCCCTGGACAGTTCCAGCAAAAACTGCATATAGTCTCATCTGTTACCTCACAAAATTAATATTATAAATATTTTTCGGCCTTTATATAATGTTTTTCAAGGTAGTCTGCAAACTTTTCAGGTCTGTTTATGTCAAATGAAAGGGGATAATTGTAGTAATCAGTTACCACCCCGATAAGACCATCTTTTTTAGAAAGTATTAAATTCCTCTTTTCTGCCTTTCTTATCACCTCAAACTTGTCTGTGTTTTTATACTTTTTAAAACCTTCAATAATGATAATGTCAGCATCTTTCATCACATACTTTTCTATAAGGTCCGATGGGTCGTAGTCTGAAATTTTCACATAAGATGTTATTCTGTCTGGAGATGCTAATATGACCTGCTTTGCTCCTGCATGAAACATCCGGTAGCTGTCTTTACCGGGGGTGTCTGTAATCGCTTTTCCTTTAGGGTCGTGTTTTATAGCCACCACACAGTATCCCCTGTCAGACAGAATTGTGATTACCTTTTCTATAAATGTGGTTTTACCGCTGTTGTGTGCCCCAACTATGCTGATTACAGGAACTTTTTTATCCATTTAACTGTTTTATCAGTGTGTAGACTGTCTTTTTCAGATTTTTTCTATCAACAACCATATCAATCTGCCCTTTTTCTATCAAAAACTCAGAACGCTGGAAACCTTCAGGTAGCTGCTGTTTTATTGTCTGTTCAATAACCCGTGGTCCTGCAAATCCAATGAGAGATTCTGGCTCAGCTATTATTACATCTCCAAGGAATGCAAAGCTTGCTGATACGCCGCCCATTGTAGGGTCTGTAAGAATAGATATGTATAGTACTCCAGCTTTATTCATCTTATCTACGGCTATAGATGTTTTTGCCATCTGCATAAGTGATATGATGCTTTCCTGCATTCTTGCACCGCCAGAAGCTGTAACAGTGATGAATGGTATTTTTTTCTCAATAGCAAACTCTACACCTCTGACAAACTTTGCTCCCACTACACTTCCCATACTTCCTCCCATGAACCTGAAGTCCATAGGGGCAAGGACTACCTCTCTGTCGTAAATCTTGCCATAAGCTACGATTATAGCATCGCTCAGTCCTGTTTTTTCCTGTGCCTGTTTTATACGGTCTTTATACCGCTTAGTATCTTTGAAGTTCAGAACATCAACAGGTTTTATACGGGGAAAAAGGTCGTATTCGTATATCTCGTCAAGAAACATCTCAACCCTTTCTTTTGCATTCATACGGAAGTTGTATCCACAGTGGGGACATATCTTCATATTTTTTTTCAGGTCTTCACTGTAGAGGAGTGTTTTACACTTTTCACATTTGAGCCATTCTCCCCTTTCAACCTGCAGTTTCTTTCTTCCTTTAAATTTGCTGAATAAATCTTTCAGCCCCATTTAATCCTCCAGCCATGCCATTGTCAAAATTCTTTCTTCAAAATCTCCGTTCCGGTAAGAAAAGAATCTTTCTGAACATATTGTACAAAAAGATATATCATAAATCTCCTCTATACCATACCTTTTCAGTTTTTCCACAGCTAACTCCTGAAGTGAGAATGTTATTCTATCAGAGGACCTGCTGAAAAATTTTTCTGAAATTCCTTTGTTCTTCAAAGTACGAACAAAATCCTCCTGCACCTCATAACAGCATTTTCTTGCTGAAGGGTCCAATAAATGCAAAAATCTCTCTTCTTTTAAACATATTCACTGCGTTTTCTATAATACCATCTATAAGTCCTCTCCATCCAGCGTGTATAACAGCTATAGAGGAAAAAATCTGTCAGGACAACAGGCATACAGTCTGCAGTGAGAACCCCCAAAGCTCTATTCTTTTCCTGTGTGAACAGTCCATCTCCTTCTAAATTTTTGCTGTCAGCACTGAGTACCACAGGGGAATGTTTTTGCTTCAATAAAACAGGAGTGGGCAGTTTATACCTTTTTATAAAATTTTCTCTTGTGTTTAAATTTTTCATATTTCCATCTGATTTTTCTGTGAAAATAATATTTAAATTACGGATATTTATATGCTTCATGACAAAAATGTTATCATATTTCCAGTTATATTTCTGAAAAGAGGTGGAAGAGATGAAGATAGTTAACCTGAGAGGAAAAGATTATAAAAAAAGTGAAGAACTGGACAGACTGATTAAAAGAAGTGATGTGGAGATAGATAAATATGAGGATTCTGTTAAAAGGATACTGAAGGACGTTAAAGAAAGGGAGATGAGGCAGTTATTGAGTATACAGAGCGTTTTGATGGAGTAAGGCTCAGACCAGAAGAGTTTGTGGTTCCCTTTGAGGAGCTTGAAAGAGCATATGAAAATATTGAAGATGAGGTTAGAAAAGCCCTTGAAGTGGCCTATGAGAGAGTTATGAGCTTTCATCAGGCTCAGGTAGAGCACTCGTTTTTCCTTGAGGGAAAAGGTATGATTTTAGGGCAAAAAGTTATTCCAATGGAAAAGGCTGGCCTTTATGTCCCCGGAGGAAAAGCTGCCTACCCTTCCACCGTTATTATGAATGCTGTTCCAGCTATTGTTGCCGGTGTTGAAGATATTGTTATATGCTCTCCAAACCCAAACATATACACCCTTGCAGCTGCATACATATGCGGAATAAAAACTGTTTACAGAATTGGTGGAGCTCAAGCAATAGGTGCAATGGCTTATGGAACCCAGACAATTGAAAAGGTTGATAAGATTGTAGGTCCCGGAAACATATATGTGGCCCTTGCAAAGAAAAAATGTTTACGGTTATGTGGACATAGATTCTATAGCAGGCCCGTCAGAGATATTGGTTATTGCAGATGAAACAGCAAATCCAGAGTGGGTTGCTGCAGACCTGCTTTCTCAGGCTGAGCATGATGAGCTTGCAGCATCTATTTTAGTGACCACATCAGAAAAAATGGCAAAAGAGGTAAAGGATATTCTTTATAACAGATTTCTTAAGAACTTTTCACGGGAAAGTATAGCAAGAAAGTCCTTAGATAACTACGGTCATGCATTTATTGTCGATAACCTGAATACTGCTGCTGAAGTTTCAAACTATATAGCTCCAGAGCACCTTGAGATAATAACAGAAAATCCTTTCAGTCTCCTTGACAGCATAAAACATGCAGGTGCCATATTTCTTGGAGAGTATTCAACAGAGCCTTTAGGTGATTACGTCCTTGGTCCCAATCATGTTCTTCCAACAGGAAGGTCAGCCAGATTTTCCTCACCGCTTGGTGTGTATGACTTTGTAAAGAAATCATCTGTGATATATGTCTCAGAAGAGGGGGTTTGGAAGAGTGGAGAAGTATGCCAGAGATATTGCCACAGCAGAAGGACTTGAAGCCCACAGGCTGAGTGTTGAGGTAAGGCTCAACAGATAATGTAAAAAATTTGACAATATTACACTAAAGTTATATATTTAAACTAAAATTAAGTAAGCAGGTGAGGGAATTGGCAGCAAAGAAGGACTACTACGAGATACTTGGAGTCAGCAGGAACGCAACAGCAGATGAGATAAAAAAGGCTTATAGAAGACTGGCAAGGAAATACCATCCTGACCTGAATCCCAATAACAAAGAAGCTGAGGAGAAGTTTAAGGAGATAAGTGAGGCATATCAGGTATTGTCAGACCCGGAAAAAAGAAAACTTTATGACCAGTTTGGACATGCTGCCTTTACAGGAGCAGGGGCAGGAAGGGGAGAAGGTGGATTTGAAGGGTTTTCCGGCTTTGGTATGAACATAGATGACATATTAGAAGACCTGTTTAACTTCTCAGACTTTTTCGGAGGAAGAAGGAGAACCCAGAGAGAAAAAAGAAGAACATACACTGCAGAAAGAGGAGATGACATATACCAGACAGTGACAGTATCTTTAGAAGATGCATACAGAGGAACTACCCTGACAATAGATGTTCCAAGATATGTTATATGTGATAAATGTGCAGGAACTGGTCAAAGGCCTGGAAGTCAGCCTGCTGTATGTCCGGAGTGTGGAGGAACAGGTCAGATAACGTATTCTTCAGGATTTATGCATATAACACAGACATGTCCAAGATGTCAGGGAACAGGATACATTCAGGAGCCCTGTGACAGATGTAACGGTCGTGGTCTTGTGATGAAAACAGAGACAGTGAAGGTTAGAATTCCTCCAGGTGTAGATAACGGAACAAAACTGAGGGTTCCAGGAAAAGGACACAGTGGAAGATTTGGAGGACCTCCAGGAGACCTATGGATAATAGTAAACGTTCAGCCACACTGGCTTTATGAAAGAAAAGGGGACAACCTGTATGTAAAGGTTAACATAAATGTTGCAGAGGCAATAAACGGTACACAGGTGGAGATACCAACAATTGATGGCAAAACAGAAAGGATAAAAGTTCCTGAAGGAACCCAGAGTGGACACCAGATAAGAATACACGGGAAGGGAATGCCCCGTCTTAAATCTTCAGGATATGGTGACCTTGTTGCGGTAGTTAATGTTGAAATACCTTCAAGAAAACAGCTCAGCAGAAAAGCAAGAAAGATTGTTGATGAGCTTGAGAAGGAACTGCCAGAACCTTCAACAAGGTTTGAAAAACCTTAAAAGAGGTGGTGAACCATGAAAAAGGGAAAGAAAAATAAAAAAGAGCCTTTATATATGATTGGGGCAGTTTCACGGATGTTTAACATCCACCCCCAGACATTGAGGCTTTATGAGAGGGAAGGTCTTTTAACACCTTCAAGAACAGAAGGAAAAACAAGACCTCTATTCACAGGAAGATATAGAAAAGTTAGAGTTTATACTGTTTTTAACAAGAGAGTTAGGTGTCAATCTTGCAGGTGTAGATGCAATCCTCAGAATGAGGGAGCAGATGCTCCAGATGCAGAAGCAGATAGAGTATCTCCTTGAGTATATACAGGAGGAGATAAAAAGAAGGCATGCTGAAAGTTATGAGGAACAGCAGAATGCCCTGATGAGAATGCCCAAGATAGAGATTACAAAAATAGAGGAGTATATGTATAATAAATTCAGAAAAGAGCAGGAAGGTGAGTAATTTTGGAAGAAGGTCTTCTGAAAGAAGTTCAGAGAAACCTTCTTGATATTTACTCATTTGTAAAAAACATTCTTGATGAAGAGCTGTCCTCTCATCAAGCCAGAAAGAGTAGAGGATGGGTTGAAAATCGTTGTGGAACAGGAAGACCCTATGAAGACTGGGTAGAGAAGATAGAAACAGCCCCTTCC